>CAIQCM010000059.1 GCA_903870305.1 uncultured bacterium | reverse complement strand
GATCTTCCAAAATCCGACCCCATCGAGTATCTATATCGGTTCGTGGTCGATCCAATATAAAAGCGCTTCGGGCTCGACTTATTACAAAAAAAATTTCGTTAAGGGCGCATTGATCGCCGCGAACGGCAGCTATGTCGTCTGCGGCAAGGACTATGCCGGAGCGTGCGACATGAAACATTCATCGTTCTCGCTTTCGTCCTCAGGCGGCACGGTGTTCCTGGTTTCAAATCAAATTCTGATAACTTCGACCGATGCGGCAACGATCGTCGATCAAAAGACATACGCGGCCGCATCTGCGGAAATTCCAAATACCAACAACCAAATTCCAAATACGAACATGAACGACAATGCTAATATGCCGGCTAATTCAAACATTCCGACAAATACTCCGGAGGTTCCCGCGATCGTATCGGCCGCGCCGACGAGCGTCAAACAACCGGATACGATGTTCATTACCATCAACGAATTCATGCCCGAACCGGCGGATGGAAGCGAGTGGATCGAGCTTTACGACGGCACCGGGTATGCGGTCGACACGGCTGGGTGGACCATCGCCGACGGTACCGGAAAAAACTTCGTAACGCTCGACGGACTTATTATGCCCGCGGGGTTTAAGTTGGTCGAACTTGCTTCGAGCCACCTTAACAATTCGGGCGATCTCGTGATCTTGCGCGATGCCAACAAAAATATTATTGACGAGGTCGCCTACGGCGACTGGGATAGCGACCCGTCTAACGCTCCCGTCGGAGATGCCGGCGTGGCCATCGCGCGGGTCGGCGATGGACGAGATACGGGGGTTGATAATAGCGACTTTGTATTGACTTCGACACCCACGCCCGGTGCGACGAACGTTATCACCGCGCCGGCGGGTAATAACCAAGAACCAAGAACCAATTTCCAAATAAATTCAAAAAACCAATCTACAAATTCAAAAACCGATACGCAGTGGCTGGCCGATCTGTTGTCCAACCAGAGCGATGAGATTGCCAAGCTGCTCAAGGCCGACAACATCATTATCATCAATAATTTAACGATTGAGACCGCTGGATCTGATCCGCCCAAAGCCGCCGTCGTTGCCAAAACCTCGACAAAAGCGGCTGCCGCTAAAACTACCGCAACGAAAACGACGACCGCCGCTTCAAAAACGCCGGTGACCAAGAACCAACAACCAAAAACCAGCAACTCCGTCGCCGGCATGGTCATCGTGCCGGCCGGAATTGTCGGCAAAGACATTTGCGTGGTGCGCGAAGAAAACCGTTCCGTCGAGGTGCGTTTGCCGAAAGATTTAAAAACATCGCCAATCGTAGGCGACATCGTTGCCGCAAGCGGGGCGTGGTCAACGGCAAAAACCCTCACCCTCCCCCGTCTGCTGGTCAGCAAGGCAACAGCATTTGCGGTGAACGACCATGACACTCCGCCGGAACCGCTCCACATTGCCATGAGTCAGTTGAACGACCATATCGGCGAATTTGTTTCAACCGCCGGCACGATCGTGGAAAAACAGCCGACCCGCTTGCGGATCGCCGATGGCGCTTCCTCGCTTCTCATCAAAACTAATTTCAGCGCGGCAAAAGGCGACAAACTTTCCGCAACCGGACTCCTCGTTAAAAGCGATCCCGACCTGCAATTAACCGCGCTCGCGCCGGATGCGCTTGCGATAATAAAACCGCCTGTTGCCGCCGCACCCTCGCTCGCGCAAAAGTCCCTGCCCTACGGGCTCGCCGTGCTGCCGGTCGGGATCCTTTCCACCGCCGCCTTCTTTGGCAAGCGTTTAAAGAAGAAAGGAGGTGAAAGCAAATGAACGATGACGGGAAACCGAAAAATTACTTAGACATCCTTTCCGGCGAATGCCGCGTTCTCGCCGAGCGCTTCCGGCTCTCTGGCGAACAGTCCGACATGCTGCGAGATTTTGTCGCCGACACGGCCATGCGCAGCTGGCGCAACGGCCGCGCCTGCGGTTGGATCCGCGGCAAGAACGACGCGCAGGTAGAAACCGGAGCGGGTGCCGCAAAAGCATAACAGGCTCGGGGCGGCCATTACTACCCGTGGCCGCCCCTTCGCCTTTGACTCGATGCCAATATGCTAATCCCTACGAATATGACGAATCCGATACTAATTCGTAACGTCATTCGCCATATTCGTACAATTAGCATATTAGCATCGAGCCGTCCCGCCGCGGCGGGACCAAAAAACTTCCTTATTAAATTCGTAAACTATGAAAAAAATATTACCCACTATCGCCGCACTCGCGATCATCGCCATGGCCCCATGGCAAAGCGCCCTCGCGGCTTACAAATTCTCACAGTTCCGCGCGCGGCCGCCAATCCATATTTTCGGCATAGCCAAAAACACTCCGGCCGGGCTTTCGCCGCAAGCGATCAAACAGGTCTACAATCTGCCCGCAACCGGCGGGCACGGGACGATCGCGGTGATCGGCGCTTATAACGACAAAACGATCGAGAGCGATCTAAATGTTTTTAGCAAACAATTCGGGCTAGCCGCTTGTACGACCGCGAACGGCTGTTTTGAAAAACATTTAATGTCATCGGGGACAGGAACTAATTCCGGCTGGGCGCTTGAGACCTCGCTCGACGTTGAATGGTCGCATGCCATTGCGCCAAACGCGAAGATATTACTCGTTGCCGCCAAAACGCCGAGCGGGCCCAACCTGCTTGCCGCGATCGACTACGCGCGAAACCGCGCCGACGTCGTCGCTGTTTCCATGAGCTGGGGCGGCGCGGAATCGCCCGACGAGATCGGGCTCGACAGCCACTTTGTTTCAACCCGCAACATCGCCTTCTTCGCTTCCTCCGGCGACAGCGGCTATGGCGTAAGCTGGCCGGCGGCTTCGAAAAACGTCATTGCCGTCGGCGGCACCTCGCTCGCGCTTTCATCGAACGGAACACTCCGCGCCGAAACCGCCTGGAGCGGAAGCGGCGGCGGAGTGAGCGCCTATGAGGCCGAATCAACTTGGCAAAAAAATTAT
>CAIQCM010000058.1 GCA_903870305.1 uncultured bacterium | reverse complement strand
CTCGGGGAACAAAGCGTTTTCCGATGACCAGGTCTTTGCCACGCTTAACGCCGACGGCACGGCGCCGGAAATACCGGTTGCATCGCCGCCTTCCGTCAATACCCCGGTTCCCACCAACAGCAACACCAACACCCCCCACCCCCGTACCGAGCGAGCCGGCGCCCGTGGTTAACGATCAAACGGGCAAGCTGCAAATAATGAATGTGTTAAAGGGATTGCTTGCGGACCCCACCCTCCCGTCCGTCCCGGAAGACATTTTTACCTCAACCATAAACGAGATCATTGATCGCGTTGTACGTGCGCCATCAATCGTGGGCATCGCCCCCAAAGTTGAAGTAACGGGTACGACCGCCAAGGTGAGCTGGACAACCGACAAAAACGCGAACGGTGTTGTCGGTTTTTCTCCGGACGGCTCTTATGTGGCCAAAGCCCCCGATCCGTATGTCCTCTCCGCCATCGATCCAAATACCAACACGACGGTGCATGAGGTCGGTATCGCAAATCTCGAGCCCGCGACAACATACCATTATCAGGTGCGTTCCAAGGGCTTGATCGGCGCTGAAGCGAAAAGCGTCGACGCGACCTTTGTCACGGCCTCGGAACTTCCCATCATCACCGACCTTTCTCTTTCGGATGTCATTGATAATGCCGCATCGTTAAAATGGAAGACCAACATTCCAACCAGCACCTCGATCGAATATCTGAATGCGGCCACCGGTGAGACCCTGACCCAGGGGGACACGGCGCTTTTGCGCGATCATCTGTTCAAGTTAGACAAGCTTTCCGCCGGCGCTTCGTACAAAATAACGGTCGTTGCCGACGACGGCCTTGGCAACAAGGCGCTAAGCAAACCCATTGCCGTTTCAACCTCCAAAGATACGACGCCGCCGGTTATTTCCAAGGTCTCATCCGGATCCACGCTCTACCCGGGCAAGGAATCGCGGGTGCAAACGATCATTACTTGGGACACCGATGAACCGGCCAACTCCCAGATCTTCTACCAAGAGGGGATCGCTACCAATGCGACCGTGAACCAATTGCCGCTTGACCCCGCCATGGTCGTGCATCACACGTCGGTTATCACCAAGTTCCAGCCGACCACTGTCTACAAGTTCTGGATCCAGTCGTCCGACACTGCCGGCAACATGGCCAAAAGCAAGGACTTCCTTATTTTGACCCCGCAACAGCAAGCAACGATCCTCGACGTCATCATCGGCAATTTTGAGCAGGTCTTCGGCTGGACGAATAAGTTGGGGAAATAATGCACTAGGTTTCAGGTGACAGCTTGCAGGTTACAGAACTAAAATAAAAAGGCCCTTCTTTATGAAGGGTCTTTTTGGTGCCGAGGGCGAGAGTCGAACTCGCCACGCCAGCCTCTTCAGGGCTGCGCTCTACCGCTGAGCTACCTCGGCTTACGAGTTGTTAGTATTGAGTAACGAGTGTCTAGGACAGCCGGCGAGATAAAAATATTATCAATTATCATGATTTTTGGCAAGGACCGGCCAAAAGAAAAACCCAAGACCAAAGTCCTGGGTTGGCGTCGCGTTTGTCGCGTTCAGTTGAGCGGTTGGAAAATTACCATGCTCTCGCGCTGTCGCGCCCGACGATCGTATTCGTGGGCCGTGCGCATGCCCTGCCGCAGTTCTTCCAGAAAGTGCTCCAGTCCCGGTGCGCCCTTGAGGTCGCGGCTTGCGCGACGGAAGATATTTACGACCTCTTGAGACGCTATTGCCGGATCGCCCTTCGCCACAATGATCTTAACCGCGGCGCGGAAGAGCGCGTCGGCGAGCCGCGTTCGGTCGATCATGACGATCTTTTGATGTTGCTTCACATGGGCCTCCCATCATTGAAACATTGTGATCTTTTGCGAAGCCATATCGATGGTCACCACAATTCCCGGCTCCCTCACAAAGTCATCCAAGCGCTGGCAAAAGCCGTTCCCCGTTATGTGAAAGTAGTAACGAAGAAACCCGCAGATGAACTCCCGGCCGGCGATCACGACCGCGACCTTCTTGATCGGAAGGACGTTCTCGGCGCGGATCGCTTGAAAAAGGGCCAGCCAAAAACTCGTTTGCGCCGGCGCATTTAATTCAGGAAGCCGGCGGATCTGTTGTGGTTCGTACGCGGTCGTCAAACTCAATCCGTACATCATGCTGAACATCGTGGTGCGAGCGGGGCCGCTGTCGGCGCGAATAAACACCACGTTCGACGGGTCTACGTCCGCGAGCGCGGCGAGTTTTGCGCCCAGCATCAACGTTTCGCGGCTCGGTTCTTCGGTTGCGTTCTGGACCGTAAGTGCGATTATATTTCCCATGCGTCACCTCCCATTGGTCAAAGGACGGTCAAAACAAGCAGCAATAATTTAACCTTTTACCGTCAAATTGTCAAAAAAAGATCGCCCCGACTGATCGGAGCGATCACACTGCGTGTTTTTTGACCGAGACGATCCTCGCCTCCATGGTCGCGGTGTCGATGATAATGGCTCGCGGCGCGAACTCAAGAAGTTTGCGTCGCAAAGCGGGCGTTCCGCGTCGGGATCGTTTGTCGGTGAAAATGAACGGCCGTCCCGCCTGTCTCACGGTCTCTTTAAGCAACCGTCCCATTATTCTCCGGTGCGTAACGACGATAACCGGATCTTTCTCGGCCCTGAGCGACCGGATAAAGGCCTCGATCATTCGTTTGTCGCCATCGTTCGAAAGACCCGGATGGGTTTCCACGTTTACGCGAAACATTTCCGCGAAGAGTCGCGCCGTTTCTTTCGCCTCGTGTTCTTCTGCCGAGAAAATGAGACGAATGCCGATGATTTCCCAGGCAATGACCTCGGCGAGGTTCAGCATTCTTGAACAGCTTTTGAAGGTCAGGCCATGGGGAGAAAGCGGATCCCCGTGGCACAAAAACGCTACTTTGGGCATGGCTTCCTCCTTCCTGCGCCGACTTTAGCACAATGGCGAAAAAATGACAGTCCGGCGCAGGGCTTGCGTTCCCGGCGCGTTTGCCTCATTATGGTTCGTAATAGCTCTTTTCACCACAACTAGAAACGGGAGGATCGAAATGCAGATGACTGAAAGTTCGCTCGCGTCGATTTTTGCGGATCTCATCCGGGAAGCCAGAAAAGAAATGAAAGGAATGCTTGCCCGAACTCAGGAGATCGGAGAGCTGATGTTCCAAAATCGGATCTTGACCGATAGGATCTGCCCCCTTTGCCTGGCGGATGAGGCGTCGCGGCGGACGCAGAAGCATCAGGTGTACTGCTGCGCAACGACAACCGATCCGTCCTCATCAAACGTGCTCTACTTCTGCGCTCATGTTTGCGACAAGCATGGCGTGATCGAACTCTCCGTCGAAGATTTTTGGCAAGGCGAGAGTCAACAAGATCACCCGCACTGTCCGTTCTGTACGCGCTCCATCGATCCGACGCCCGCGGTCGCCTAGTCGAGCCCGTTCATCCCTCGCCGTCGCGGCGGGGGATTTTCTTATAAAAGAAAAGGACCGGCGAGCGTTAAGCTCCGGTCCTTGCGACACTCGCACCTCTTCGTCGCTAATGCGGATGTGTCGGATCGAGCGGCTCGATCGTGATCCCGCCGCTCGGCAGAACGCTAACGCATTTGTGTTCGATGAAGAAGCTTCCGAATTTGCCGGCGACGAGTGTTGTCGTCACATCATCAGCCAGACGGCCCGTCTCCAGGGCGTATGGGCGGAGCGCCTCTGTCATCTTTTCCCTTGCCTTGGTTTCGTTCATCATGTTCGTGCCTCCATTGGTTGGGGTGTCTTGATCGTCGACCAGGGAGCGGTGAACGCGACGGCCTCGTACAACCAGCTCTCAAGATCGGGAAAAGCATGTGATGCGGCGAGAACGTGCCACAGATAGGGGTCGTTTTGCCGGTTGTAGACGAAAACGTTCGAAGGGCCGGCATAGCGCAGGATCTGTCCGGTGACGAACGTACTAAGATGTTTCAGAACGCTCGTTTTCGAAAAACCGCTGTTCCTGGGGATCCGCGCGCACAAATTTTCGACATGGTCGACCAGCTCGGCTTCGTGGAAGATCATTTCCTCGGAGCAATACAAGATCGCGGCGATGAATTCGTAGGGGGTGAACGGTATTGGCTTTTCTTCTTCGCCGGTGTTCATCGGTGCCTCCTTTGGCAAGGTGCGTTGGCGCCAAATCGCGCTGTCGGCATAATAGCGCATATTTTCGTTCTTGGCAATGGTCGGGTGTTTGGGGGCTTGAAAAGAAATGGGGGATTTGGTATAAAATAAGCCAAGGGTCGCTCATCCGCCCCTTGTTTCAATCCCTCACTGCGAGCGCGTATCTTCGGCCTTTGGGCCTCGATACCCACCCTCACTCGTCGAAGATATAGAAACATCGGTTTCTATATCCTGCTCCTCGTTTCGGGCGCGTATCGTTCGCGATACCCACCCTCGTTCGGAAAAAATACTCAAAACTTCGGTTTTGGTATTTTGTTCCTCACTTCGGGCGCGTAGCTCAGTTGGTTAGAGCGTTACACTGATAATGTAAAGGTCGATGGTTCGACTCCATCCGCGCCCACCAAAATATCCCACCTCCAAGGCGGGATATTTTGTTATTGATTGTCTTGGGTGGATGTGCTAACTTTCGGCCAAGGAGGAAGGCATGATCAATCGATTTTTGGATCCTTATGACGCGGGTAATACTAACGTGCTCGGCGATCTTGGGTCGCTCGCAACGTACCTTAACGAAGGTCGTCTGACATTTATTGGACCCGAAGATCTTTCCGAGGTTGCGCTTCGCTCATCGTGGCGGGTGACTGAGGAAGAAGACAGCGGCAAGATCGTCGGCATGGTCGCTCTTTCGCCTAACCATGCTCCCAGGGGTTTCTTTGGCCTCATCGCCGACATGGTCGTTCGCCCGGAATATCGCCGCAAGGGGATTGCCGGCAAGTTGCTTGACGACATTGTCAAAGAGGCCAAGCGGCAACGAATGCGATGGTTGTGCGCCATGATCAACCCGGATCAGGAAGCCGCTAAGCTCTTTCTGAAGAAAGGTTTTGTTCCGGATGCGAACGGCGGTCTTCGCCTCGACATTTCTTCGCCATGATCCTTCCCGCAATGACCGCCTCCGACCGCCTCTTCCATGAGACGGTCTTTTTTTAACCAACAACCAAAAACCAATCACCAACGACCCCGGCGGCCTTGACGCAAAGGCGGAAAAATGGTTAAGTATCGAGCTATCGAAATGAAACGTTTTGTTAGAAAACGATAGTGAAAAAGGAGAAGACGATGAAGAAAACACTGGTTTCTGTTTCGGACGACCTGAAGGACTTTTGTCCTCTGACAAAATGGCAGCGACGCAAAATGTACTTAGGTCAGATCATACCGTTCCTGCTCGCCGCGGTCGCCGCAACGGCGTTGTTTTGCGGGGTCGTTTCGGTGATGCACTCGCGTTATCACGTGGCGTTTTGGGCGGGGTTCATCGCGTTTTGTGCAATCATTTTGTGCCTACCCGCCTTTGCGTCTAAAGTTCCGTTCGCTTGCATTCGCGAACAGATCCGGCAACGCAACAAGGACGGGTACTGGATGATCTATGTCGTCAACGACGCCGGCAAACACCATGCCGTTTTCGGACCAAAAACGCTAGCGGCAGTTGGCGAAATGTTGAATACGCTTCGCGAAGGCGAAGGCCTGTACTTCGTCGTGCCGCTATTCGATAAGCGAGACGGCTTTGTGTCCATTGGGAAGAGAAATCTTAACGAAGAAGTTTACGAAAGCATGCGCATGGAGTTGGCATGGTGGGGAATTGTGCCGATCCACCTTTCTACCGAATGGTCGGATTTGGGCGCGAATCGCATTGTGTTCAAAGACAGGTACGGCGAAGTTTCGCCGGGGCTTTCCATTCAGGTCGCGGCTCAATTCATTCGCTCGGCGCCGATCGGCGAGTTGGGCGAAGATGGCAACAGTTGGCCCCTGGCGTTCAAAGCGATGATGGACTGGCAGGCCAAGATTGCCTCCGATCTGCGTCGAGCTCTCGTGGTGCTGATTCGTGCGGCGCACGATCTTCATTCCGACGGTCGCACGCTTCTGACGCCGTGCGAGATGCTTGCCGCAAGTAGGCCGATCATCGAACTGCTCGACTGTTTGCTTCCGGCGGACGACCCGCGCCGCGGCGTGGTGGATTTTCCACCCAAGCCGCTTCCCGACATCGCACCGGCGGCGAACAATCCGCCCCCACCCGACGGCGCGCCGCCCGCAAGCGACGACGACGGGCACCGCTGCTGCAGCGGCCCATAACGTCTTAGGTTAAACCTAAGACAAAAACCCCAACGGCGATGCGCCTCCCGCGACTCGCCGTTTTTTCTTACTTTATGTTCAAAAGAAGTTCCGTGGCCGTTATAATATTTTTTTCCGAAGCATGCTCGAAAATTTCTTCGGCGCGTTCTTCGAGGGTGGCGGTCGCATCCTTTAAGAGGTTTTTCCCGGCCTTGGTGAGCGCCGAAAAACGGGCGCGGGCGTCGGAGTCGTCGTCGAGCCGTTCGATAATGCCGATCTTTTCGAGTGGCAAAATTAGGCGCGTGATCCCGGAGGGGGTAAGGCCCATTTTTTCCGCCAAATCGACGCGCCGTAGTTTCCCTTCGGGGGCCGAATCCAAATAATGCATGATCATGAAGTCGGCAAAAGACAGCCCATGCGCGCTAAAGCGCCGGGAAACGACCGCGCCGGACCGTGTGACGGCGAATAAGAGAGAGATGTGTTTATTCATATGCCGCCAGTATACATGATATGTGCTTGATATGTCAAGCTTCAAAACCAATGCGGTCGCATCACTTCTGAAGCGGAGAGAGGGAATACCGTGGTCGTTATGGGTGTTAAAACGCAAAAACCGCCATTAAGGCGGTTTTGCTTTAGGCGCTGAAAACTTGATCGTGATTTTACATGAACCCCTTCGGAT
>CAIQCM010000057.1 GCA_903870305.1 uncultured bacterium | reverse complement strand
TGCATTCATATTTCAATTTGCCGAAAGCGGAACAGACGAAGCGCGTAATTCGCGCCATGGAAAATCCCAACGTCGATATCGTCTTTCACCTCACCGGACGAAAAATAAAAGCGCGGCCGCCGATTGAACTCGATATCGACGCCATCATCAAAGCCGCCAAGCGCACCGGCACGGCGCTTGAGGTAAATGCCAGTCCCGACCGACTCGACATTCGCGACGAATACGTGCGGCTTGCCGTTAAAGCCGGCGTTAAGCTCGTTGTCGATTCCGACGCCCACTCCCCAATGCACTTCAGCTTTTTAGAATATGGGATTGCCACCGCAAGACGCGGTTGGGCCGAAAAATCCGATATTTTAAATACTTTATCGGTCAAAGAACTTATAAAATGGCTTGAATCAGCCAAGGACAAGCGGTAACGTCTTGACATTTTTCTAATTTTAGGGCATACTCAAACGCTTTAGGAGCATGTCAGCTGCCTATGGCGGCTGACAAAAAAATCAGCCAAAGTCATTTCAAAAAGAGAGGGAGGGACAGATGAAAACACCCAGTTCGATTCCTTTGTTTCTAGTGGCCGCCTGCGCGGCATGCAGTGCAACGGCTTGGGATCGCCCCGCCGACCCGAACAGCGCCTTGCCGATCAACAACTTGGCTTTGGACGCGGCTGTAACAAAGGCGGATGCCATCGCGGTTGTCGCTCCAGCCACCAACGCGGATGCGTTTACGGGATCGATCTATGCGCCGGATGTGCGCGCACCGATCGTGAACTTTCCCGTCTCCTGCAAGCCCGATGAAACGTACGCGATAGACCTCTGCTCCGAATGGACGTGTCCGGACGGTACAACCGCCAAAAGCGTTTGCAACGCGACCGGCGACGGCTACTATCTATGGAAGGATACGCAGAGCGTGTGCGAATGCCCCGATCCGGCCGTTGATGCCGCCGCTTCCGACGCTGTGCCGGCGCCTCAAACGCCGCCACCGGCGGGAAACGATGCGGGGACAACACCGCCTCCGACCATCTACTACGACGCCGGACGCGGCAATGACACATCACCGGACGAATCGCCAATGATCATCGTCCCCACACAGCCGGATGCCTCGTATCCAACAGATGTATTCGCGCCGCTTGCAGCCGATGCAAAAATAACGCCAGATGTTACGACCGTCGAAACCGCGCCATGCGGCTGTCAAGAACCGGATTCCGCGCCAAAGACGCCGACGATCATCGCCGACGCTTTGATGCCGGATGCAACACCGATTGCGCCTCAGCACGATGCGGGCGCGCCGGATGTCACTGCCATTCCTGACGTGATTCCGGATACCGATCCGGTCGATGCGCTGCCGCCCGACGCGGAATGCGAGGGAGGGACGACGATCACGCTCTCTGCCACGCCTATACCGGCGCCGGTTGTCCAAAAGCATTGTTACACCAGAACCGTTTATTGGGGTGTGACGGGATGCGCGCTTGCCGGATTCAAAGTGGTATGGTCGGAGAATCCTCCCCAGAACGGCATTGTGCCCAGTGACAACTTCACCACCTTGCCGGCCGCGACCGCTTCATGGTTGGTCCATGATTCGAACGGGCCCGGCACCTACTATGTGCAGGTCTGCGACAGTTCGGGCACCTACTGCTCGAACGTTCTTACAGAAGTGATCACGTCACCCACGTAATCAGCCACACACCACCGCTCCCCGACGTCCGACGTTGGGGAGTTTTTGTATCCTTGAAAAAATCCTCAAAATAGCATAATCTCAAAACACGCCGGGGTGGCGGAACGGCATACGCTCGACACTTAAAATGTCGTGCCCGTAAGGGCTTGAGGGTTCGACTCCCTCCCCCGGCAAACGAGTTACCAGTTACGAGTTTAAAAAAGCGGCACGAGCCGCTTCTTCTATTTTTCTTTATTTTTTAAATCGCATTTTCCACGGCGCGATGATGCCTTCTTTCACGATATCGGCGGACATCTTTGACTCGCCCTTTGTTCGGTTGGCGAAAATGATGGGGACCTCGTAAAAGCTTGCGCCGGCTTTGCGCAACAAATACTTTAATTCTATTTGAAAAGCATATCCCGACGTGCTGATTTTCGAAAGATCGATCTGCCGGAGCAATTTGGCGTTGATGACATTGTATCCGGCGGTGCAATCGTTCGCGGGAATGCGCGCGACCAAGCGGCAATACAGATTGCCGAAAAAACTCAACGCCCGCCGCCACGACTCCCAGCCGACCGTCCCCCCGCCCGCAACATACCGCGAGCCGATCACCACATCGTGCGCTTCGCTTTTTTTAAACATTTCCGGCAAGTACTTGGGTTGATGCGACAGGTCGGCGTCCATCATGACGACCGACTCGACATCGTCCGCCTCCAAAACTTTCGAAAACGCATTCACGTAGGCCTTGCCCAAACCGTTTTTTTCGTCCCGCGACAAAAGCGAAAGATTCGGAAATTGCGCGCGCATGTCCAAAACCGCTTGCCCGGTTCCGTCCGGAGAATTATCGTCCGCGACGACCACATGCGCATCCGGAACAATGCTAAAGACAAGCGGCAACAGAACGGCCACATTTTCTTTTTCATTGTAAGTCGGGATGACAATGACGATTTTCATGGCTCGACTATAACACGCTCCTGGCGTTTTTTAAACATTCGTATTAGGATATTTCCAGCCAAAACAAAACCGCTCTTTTTACGAAAGGAAGACCAAACATGGCGACCAGTGCAGACAGCTTTTTGCTCCAGCAAGGGAAGCATCCTTCCCAACCGAAACCATGCACCGGATGCGGCGAACCGCTTGAGCCGCGCACGGACGGCGCAAGGATCGCGCACATGACAATACAAGAGATCGCGACTCGGTTTGTTGAGATGATCCGGGCGGAATACGCGCCGCCATCCTTGGAGCCCCGGCGTTATTCTCCCGATGACCAAGAGATCTTGCTTGGTCTCGTGAATGCCGCAGGGTTCGAGGCCTGCGGCCTGGTCAAAAAAAAGATCAGGGGGAACTACCGCGACCAAGACGGATCAGCCACCGGGGAAACCTTCCCGATCAACAACACTTGTCCTTTTACCGTTCAATACTTCAATGACGACTTCCGCATTCGGGAGGATTCGAGGGTCCAGGATCATGGGCGAGCAACCGGCTGGCTCGATTCCTTGGTGCGAAACGTGTTCGAAAACCGGGATCAAAGAACCAATGACGAGTTGATCGCTCTCGTAATAAAAGAGGTCGAAGCGGCCATGCCTATGTTGCCGATCACGTTAGATGGGTATGGCAATCTCCTCAAAGAGTATCCTGCCGGCGATGGTGTGCCCCACACCCGCGATCCGGACGAAATCCGCTGGCAGACCGGGACTCATGCCGTCTGTGGCGGATTCATGGAACTTCAACCCGTCTCAAAAGAATGGCGAGTGATCGTTTGCCGCCAATGCTATTTGCGGATCTATGTACCCGCCGGCATCAAAACCTACGGCGATCTGCGCCAATACTGCGCCAAACGCATCGCCACCGAGAAGACCGGCATGGCGTCGCGCGAACCGACACTCTGAAACACAACTCATCCAATACCGGCCGCGAGCGTTTCGCGGCCTCTTTTTTATTAACGTCTATCTTGACTTTCTCCCCCTTTTGGCAGACATTAAGGATTAGATATTAGTCATTAGATATTAGATATTAACGCCTATGCCTTACATCTATATAATTCTCATCGTGATCGCGATCATCGTGATCGCCAACATCAAGATCGTGCGGCAGAACACCGTGCTGGTTGTCGAGATGCTTGGAAAATATAACCGCATCATGGTGGCGGGGTTCAATGTTAAGGTTCCGCTATTGGAACGCATCTCAAAAACCGTTTCGCTCCGTTCGCAAAACTTTGTCATCGCCGGGAAGTACCCGTCGGCCGACAAGGTCATTGTCGATGTGAACACCAACCTTATTTTCACCGTTAATCCTACCGAGGACGGCATTCAGCGCTTTACCTACGCGCTCCAGGACGCCACCACCTCGATCGGCGCAACCGTCGAGAATTCGCTCCGGACTTACATTGCCAAAGAAACGCACGAGGGCATTTTGGAAAAGAAAGAAGAACTCGCGTCGCACATTCAGCACGACCTCGAAGTCCAATTTGCCGAATGGGGAATGCTCATTAAGAGCTTCCAAATTACGAACGTTAATTTTCCGCTCACGATCACCGACGCGATGAGCGAGGTCGTCGCCTCGTTGCAGCTTCGTAAGGCCGCTGAGAACAAGGGCGAGGCCACCAAGATCCAGGCCATTAAAGAAGCCGAAGCGGAAAAAGAGCGCAAGCGTTTGCAAGGCGAAGGCATCGCGCTCGAGCGCGAAGCCATTGCCGAAGGATTGCGCCGCTCGGTCGAGACGATGCAGAAAATCACCAACCAGACCTCGGCCGAGATCATGGCCATCCTTAACCTGACGCAATACTTGGACACTTTGAAGACGGTGGGCGGCAGTACCAATTCCAAAGTTATTTTCTTGGACACCAGCGTCACCAAGACCGCCGACCTGATACGGTCAAGGCG
>CAIQCM010000056.1 GCA_903870305.1 uncultured bacterium | reverse complement strand
TCATTGTCTATGGCATTCTGCTTGTCGCCTTGCGCGCCGTTACAACCAAGGAGATAAAGGAATTAACGAATCGCACAGCATGAAAAAATTTTCTTTGCCGGAAATAATCGTCTTCGCCGTCGCGGCGCTGCTGCCGACCTATTTAATACGTTTTCATATCGGACCGTTTCCGACGACAGTGTTGGAAATTGTTTTGGTTGTTGCGATTGGAGCGCTTGCCATCGAACAAATATCGTCATTGCGAGCGCTAGCGAAGCAATCTCATGAAGACAGCAACCATGGTGATATTCCAATGAGATTGCTTCGTCGGCTTTGGCCTCCTCGCAATGACGGTGCTTTGCTGACGATCGGCTCAACGCTCATCATCATCGCCACGATCGTCGGCATTGTCGTCGCTCCCGACAAACGCGCCGCGCTCGGCATCGCCAAGGCCTTCTTCTGGGAACCGATGGCGCTCGCGTGGCTCATCATTGCAACCAGACCGGACAAAGAAAAAATTTGGCGCGCCGCGCTCAGCGGTTTTGCCTTAAGCGCTTTTGTCGTCATCATCTACGGACTTCTTCAGTATGCGCATCCGGCGCTCATCCCCGCCACATGGACGGCCGAGCGGCGGATCACCAGCGTTTTTGATTATCCCAACGCCGCCGCGCTCTACCTCGCGCCGCTTACCGCATTGCTGCTTTCTTCGCCGGTAACGATCGCTCTCGCGTTCTTTGCCGTTGTCATCATCATCCTCGCCAAGTCCGCCGGCGGCCTGGTCGCCGTCGCCGCCGCGCTGTTTTTTTTGGGCGTCATTAAAAAGAAAACGCGAGCAGCGACGATCGTCGCCGCCATCATTGCGATCTTGATCGTTCTTTTGCTCCCCGCCGCCGCCGGACTGCGCGACCAGATCCTTTTGCGCGATTGGTCCGGCCGCGTGCACCAGATCGGGTGGAAGGAATCATTCGCCATGCTCAAGGATCATCCGCTCTTTGGCGCCGGCCTCGACGGTTTTAAAACCGTTGTAGCGCCATACCATCACGCGCAAGGCGTGGAAATATTTCAGTACCCGCATAATTTATTTCTCGCCGCCTGGTCGGAGATAGGACTTATGGGACTGATGGGACTTATTGCGATCCTGATCTGGTTCTTCCGACGAATCTACGTTCTACGTTCTAAGTTCTATGTTCTATGTTTAACGGCGGCCATGCTAGCCGTCCTCGTCCACGGACTCGTCGATGTTCCGTATTTTAAAAACGACCTGGCCATGATGTTTTGGCTTTTTGTCGTTCTCGTGGCACTCTAAAGGTATGCCCGACGAAGACCAACAAAATTTTCAGGAGGAACAAGCGCACGGCCGCGATGTGCTGTCCGAACAACAGGCGGCGATCGAGGCAGATAAGGATGCAGCCGCGCGGCAAAAAGAAGAACGCGAAGCCGCCGAGCTTGAAGGGCCGCCCGAGGATCAAGAAGCCGAATGGGCGGCACGTTTAGCGTTAGCCAAAGGCGCCTCGCGCACAGGCGCAAGAGAGAATAGCGAGGAGCCCGAAGACGATCAGCGGGCGGGAATAATAAAACAGCTGGACGTTATCGACAAAAAGATCGCCGAGCTTAACAAAAAAACGAGCAACGATTATATCATGCCCTACTTAATGCTCACGACCGGCGCGGCAACGGTCGACGTGCTTCAGGCCGTGGCCGATGCTTCGCTTATTTTGGCGCTCCTCGCCTCCGGCGCCGGCGTGACTTTTTCCATCTTCAGGCATTACGGCTTGAAATACGCGAACCAAGGGGCGAGCAAGGACGAGCTTGCGCAAATGTTCCGCCGCACGCTTATCTACGGCGCCGTTTCCATGGTTCCTTATGTTGACATTCTCCCTGAGCTGACCGCCTGCATGCTTCGCGAATGGACGATCAAGAAAGAATCGATCGCCGCCGCAAACGGTGATATTGCCAAACTGCGAGCCGAGCGCAAAAAGCTCGCCGCCTCTCTTCCCAAATAACCGATAAGGTGCTAGTATTTCGCTTCGCCGAACTTTAAAAAATTAAACTCAAAGCGGTGAGGTGGCTGAGTGG
>CAIQCM010000055.1 GCA_903870305.1 uncultured bacterium | reverse complement strand
GATAAGCGTCTCCGGCGGTTCGCCGGGTAAACGTCCGGCCATCTGCCGCGAGTAATTCTCAATGCCGTGGCAAAAACCGATCTCCTTGATCATCTCTAGGTCAAACTTGGTGCGCCGCTCGAGGCGTTCGGCTTCCAGCGGTTTGCCAGCTTTCTCAAAATACTTAAGCCGATCGGCCAACTCGGCGCGGATGCGCTTTAACGCCGCTTCCAGTTCCGCCGGACGGGTTACGAAATGCTTGGCCGGAAAGACCCATGCCTCTTGCGCTTCCTCTTTTACCTTGCGCGTGATCGGGTCGATCACCAGGATCGAACTCACGGTCTGACTTTTTATCTCAAGCCGGTAAATGACATTCTGGTTAACCGGCATTATTTCAAAGGTCTCGCCATGCAAACGAAATTGTCCGCGAAGAACGTCGGAAGTGGTGCGTACGTATTGCATGGCCACCAAACTGCTCAACAAATCGGCGCGGGTAATGGTTTGCCCCAAGCTCATCTTAAGCGCCGAATCCATGTATGACTCCGGCGTACCAAGGCCGTAAATACAAGAGACCGATGAGCAGACAATGACATCTTTTCGCGTCAACACCGCCTGGGTCGCGGCATGGCGCAAACGGTCGATCTCGTCGTTAACCATCGACTCTTTTTCAATATATGTGTCGGAGCTCGGCAAATACGCTTCCGGCTGATAGTAGTCGTAGTAAGAAACAAAATACTCGACCGCATTTTTTGGAAATAGCTCGCGGAACTCGTTGGTAAGTTGCGCCGCAAGCGTCTTGTTGTGCGAAATGACCAAGGTTGGCAATTTTGTTTGCTCAATGACGTTCGCAACAGTGAAGGTTTTCCCCGAGCCGGTGACGCCCAAAAGAATTTGATCATGCAGGCCTTTTTGAATGCCCAAAACCAAGCCCTTAATAGCTTGGGGCTGGTCGCCGGCCGGTTTGTGTTTGCTGACGATCTTAAATTCCATAGGATCCCTCTCGGGCTCTTGTCTCGATGCCAATATGCTAATCCCTACGAATATGACGAATACTATACTAATTCGCAACGTCATTCGTTAGATTCGTACAATTCGTATATTAGCATCGAGCCAAGGACGCAGCAGCGTCCATCGTATATTAGCATCGAGCCAAGGACGCCGCAGCGTCCACGCAAAAATCGCCCCGCCGCGCGCATGTGCATAGGGGTCGTCCGCTTAAGTTGTGCCGGAAACCTTAACAATGATCCGGCAAAATGTCAACCGGCCGAATCAATGCCAAAACCGTCCTCGCGGATGACCTCTTCGTATTCGCCAAAGCGGGCGCGCAGATCTTCCTGCATGCCCGGGGTCTCATCATCGTCGCTGATCTCGCCATCGGTGCGAAATTGTTCCACGACCTCATCGACGATCCCGTCCCACCCCTCTTGGTCAACCACGCCGTTCGCCTTGGCGCGCCTGGTTATTTCCCGGTAAAGCTGATTAATGTCTTCCATATACATTATTAATTAATTATTGAAGCTGCCTTAGCGGCAGCGGCTCGATGCCAATATACAAATTGTACGAATCTAACGAATGACGTTGCGAATTAGTATAGTATTCGTCATATTCGTAGGGATTAGCATATTAGCATCGAGCCGACGGCCGATAGGCCGTCCATGGACTAATAGGTGCACGCGTTGCAATCGACACCGCCGCAGTCGATGCCGGTCTCGTCCATGTCGCGTTTGGCGTCGCGGCAATGGTTGCCGATGTAGGACTTGTTGGGGTTTGAGATGCCCAAGTCGAGCGACGAGCTCATTTGGTCGGCAAAGGCGGTGGAGTAAATGGCGTGGTTGGGCGCGCCGGTCGTGTCCGTTTCCCACTCCTTATTTATATAACTATAGCCGGCGCCGTTCAACCCTGCGGACTGGTCGACGGTATTCGAATCCGGCTCGCTCACGGAAACAGAACCAAGGGAGCGCGAACCGATCACAAAAACCGCGTCAGTCGAGCTGTCCACTTGTCCGGTCAACTTTCCACGCAAGTCATTGGGCGATACCCACCAATTGCAAGTTCCCGAAATGCGCGAGAGCGTGAGGTCGCCGGTGAGGTCGACCCGGCTGACGCTCGCGCTCATGCGATTCGAGGTCTGCGTTCCAACGGCGGCGGCAAAATCATCAAGCTCTTGATTGATCCTGATCTTATCGGAGGAAGACACATTGGTGCGGCCGCAAAGCTGCTGCTTGTCGGCGTAAAGATATTTATCGCTCGATAGGACCGTTTTCAGATTGGCATTGTCCGCGAACTGCTGGCCGCCGATGGTGCAGCAAGCGCCGCCCGTACACGCGTCGCCCACAAAACAAACATTCGCGCTGTCAATGAAAAAGGCCTTAACCGTCATGGCCGACGGCCCGGGCACGGCCGCGCAAGCGTTTTCCACGCAGGCGTTCCCCAAAGCGCAATCCGGGACGCATTGGGTTGTTGGTGGTTGGTTGTTGGTGTTTGGTATGTTTGTATTCGAATTTACGGGCGCAACGGCAACGAGATTTTTATCGTCATTGATCGATGGCGCGGCTTGTTGAACGGCGGCGATGGAAAAATCAGAAGCCGAATTGATATTGCCGCCGACAGTGTAATTCACAAAAAACGAATCGCTCAGGTCGTCCACTTGCTTGTTCCAGTTGGAACCGTAAAGGGCGATGGCAGCGGATTCGGTCGCCACCCAGCGGAGCACGCCATGGTCGTCGACGGCGTAAACCTTGGGGTCGGATTGGATCTTTACAAGGCGCGAACCCGGCCGGTAAGTGACGTTGCCGCCGATCGTATATGAAGCCAGCTCGGCATCGGTCACAATGTTGACGGCGCTAAAATCCTTGTACCAGCTGAAGTAGGTCTTGTCGTTCGGAAAAACATAACGCTTATTGTCGGCGCCGACGTAATAAACGGCCGGCAGCGAGCCCTTAATAAGCCCGCCGGAAGATACGGTTGCGGCGTGTAAAACGCCAAGTACCGTTGCGGCGGCGAGCAAAATGGCCGAAGGAATGAAAGAATGCAGTTTCATAAAACGATGATTAATCAATGTGTTCATTATACACCAAAAACAAAAGCTCGACAGGTGGGTCTGTCGAGCCGAAGTGCGAAGCCCTGCGGGGCTATGGTTTTGTTCCAAAGAGCGAAACGATCACGATGCCGGAAGCCGCGAGCGCGGTGCCGAGGACGACCACTGGAATGCGAACTTTTTGCGCTTCGCCGAAGAACGCGATTGCGACCAAGACCGCCAGTACCGGAAACGATCCGATGATCGCGGCCAAGATCGAAGTATGACCGCCCGGGAGCGCGAAAGCGCGGGTCGAGAAGCGGAAGGCGATGGCGAACAAAGCGCCGACAACGAAGGCCAAACCCAGCCCTTTGCCGTCGTTAAAGTCCGGCAGATCAAGCTTCTTGTCGAAAAGCACGAAGGCCGTGAGGGATGCCGCGAAGCCGGTGCAGAACGAGGCGTTGGTCGCCCCGGCGAGTCCCGCCATTCTCATAAGCGGCGTACCAAGGGCGTAGAAAAGCGCGGTCATGGCCGCAAGTGCGACGGGCGAATTCCAGATCATGCGCATGGCTAAACTCCTTTGCGATTCAATTGGCGCCGCGCTCGTCGCTTGGGCACGGCAATTCATCTTCTTCGTCAGCCGGATCCGCTTGGGACAGGTCGAGATTTATGATCATGACGGCGGTCAGTTTTTCGCGCCGCCGCCTTTTTACTTTAACAATGTCAACCGCGAAATTGATACCTGCCACGCCGTCCAATTCGCCTTGTTCAAACGCGGTACGTATGGAAACGGCATAACGCCCGTAGCGGAAGAAAAGGTATCCGTTCTTCTTGCATCGACGGCCGTTGTCGCTCGCGAGCATGATCGCGCCGGTCGTGAGGACGAGATTGCAGATCGCTTGCGGAACCGAACCGCCGGAGAGGACCTTAAATCTAACGCTTCCCGCTTCGTGCGGCATGTGCTACCTCCTTGCTGATTGTTCAGGAGCGCTCTCACCTTACCTTTTCTGAACTTATTGTCAAACAACAAAAGCCCCGCAATTTCGCGGGGCTTTTGCCATGGTAAACAAACTAATACATCATTGGCACGGGCGACGGGTTCGCGATCGCGCCGGAATGGAACAAGCTGAGATATATGATCAAAAAGGCGATAAGCCAAAGGAATTCTCCGATCATAATGGCGACGAACGGACGCCAATTGCGCTTCATGGTGGCGACAATGATGCCGGGAGCGAAGATGGCGAGGGCGTAAAAGAGGACCACGACCAAAACAAGAGCCATGGACAGTGTCGGATCATAAACCGCATTCATGGTGTTCATGATAGTGGGCAGAACCCTAGAGGCCAACACCATCAGGACGACCGAGCCAAAACTCACGATCGCGTTGGTCAGATTGATCCAATCATTGGACATCATGGCGAGCGCTTTTGGCGCGACGGCTTCCGTCTTTTTACTTTTTCTTTTATTCAAGAACCGCACCAAGAAATAGATACCGACGATGATAATGATAATCGTCACGATCGACATGGCGATCGCAAAGAGGTTAAGCCGCCACCAGCTCGCCGAATATTCACCTTTGACCGTAAAGCTTTCGTTGGGCTCAAGATTCTTGGCCGTTTTAACCATGGCGCCGTTATTGCCGATCGAGTTCACCGTTTGGTTGAATTGCTGGCTCGAAATGTCGGCCTTCCCGGCGGCCAATCCAAGGCCGGACGAGGTGGCGGTCGCGGGAACCGCATAATTTATGACCGCCTTCTTCCCTTTCAGAATAAGGTCGGAGTCAACATCAACGGCGACCTGGAGCGTGTTGATCCGTGACGGAACCTTGAGCGTTTCAAAATTGAATTTGAACAAGCCGAAAGAATCTTTAACATACCCGCGCGCGGCGTAAGCGACGACGACGGCCGTGGTCTGGTTGGCCGGAACCGGGTTGGGCAGGGTGAATTTATACAGGTTGCCGGTGTTGGTGAAATCGACTTTTGTATAATGCGCTTGGCTGTTTCCGTAATAATATGCCGAGCTGTCATAATATGACCCGTTGTTATAATTGGGCGTGCCATATTCCAAGCAAGGCGCAACCGACAAACCGGGCGTCATTGGCGCGAACCTGTTGCAGGGCGGCTGAATCGTCATTTGATAAATTGCCATTTCTGCGGGCACGGCGTTGGGAACCTCGAAGGACATGTCGGCAAGCGGCGCATCGCCCGGGTTGGGAATAACCATCTTGGCATAGACCACCGCTTCGCCGTTTCCTCGGAAAACAACGGAGTAATAATGGCTCTGCCCAAAAAGCAGTTCGCTTTGCGCTCCGGCAGCCGGTGCAAAGCCCGCGACCATGCTTATTATAATAAAAAAAGCCGCAAAAAATTTGGCGACTGTATTAGTCATATTTCGTTGGTTAGATTCGAAATAAGGTTTAAGTATAGCATATTTAAAGATCGACCGCCAAAAAAATAATCGCGCCCAGTGCTCCGGGACTTGGATTCGAACCAAGATAACGGGATTCAGAGTCCCGTGTCCTGCCGTTAGACGATCCCGGAGCGATGGGCGCGATTGTAAATTTATTTATTCCACCACCGTGCCGCCGAATTGCGCGAGCAGATTATCGGTCAAAGGGTTTGATGCCGCCCCACCGTCGCCGGCCGGCACAACAATGGCGCGAACGGGAATAATAGCGCAAGAATAGAGCGCGGTCAATCCGCGAATGATGCTTTCTTTGTTCTTAATAAGATTGATCTTATCGGCGTGCAATTTGTATTGAACGCCAATGACCAACTCCCCGTCCTCAAAACAAAGCGGCCGGGAAACGCGCAAAAGAAACGGCAGGGAGGGATTTTCTTCCTGGACCGCGGCGCACAATTCGTCCCAGCGCAGGGCGAGGGTTTCGAGCGGGATGGTCGAGGGATTGGGGGTTAGGGGTGGTGGATTTGTGACGAGCGGGGCGGCCAATGTCGAATGTCGAATGTCGAATGTCGAATTTCCGTCCTTTGGCGCCGCTTCGTTGCCTTGATCATGGGATTGCTTCGTCGCTTCGCTATTTGCAATGACATTTTTTCTGTCCTCCTCGGGCTTGACCCGGGGATCCGCGACCGGCATTTTTGGAAATTGGTTCTTGGTTCTTGGTTCTTGCGAAGCGCCCGCATCCCCGCAATGCTCGGCGGCGATGAGCTCCAGGGGCAGCTGCGGAATGGGCGTTGACTTGAGCTCGACACGCGCCGTCATGAAAGAGTTAATAAGGCGAACCAAATGGCCGGCGCTTAGGCGCTTGGCCGGATCATTGGCAACAACCGATGACGGCGCGCCTAATGAAGCCGCGAGCAAGCCGCGCAGATATTCGATCGACTCATTAACGAACTGCTGAAGGTCGACGCCTTCCTCGACCAGCCGGTTAACGAGAACAATGGCTTCGCTTCCCCGACGATCGGCGAGCGTATCGATGAACGCGGCGACCAGGTCGCGGTTTGAGCGCGGCAGCACCAGCGCCGCTTCTTCAAGCCCGATCTTTTTCTCGTCCAAGGACAACACCTGCTCGAGCATGCTTTCGGCGTCGCGCAAACAGCCGTCGCCCAAGCGCGCCACTTCTTCAATAACCGCGTCATCGACGCTCGCGCCTTCGCCCACGGCCATATGACGCAAGCGCTCAACCATTGAGGCAAGCGGAATGCGCTTGAAGTCGAAGCGCTGGCAGCGCGAGATGATCGTGGCCGGAACCTTGTGGATCTCGGTGGTGGCCATGATGAAAATGGCGTGCGCCGGCGGCTCTTCAAGCGTTTTAAGAAGCGCGTTCCATGCTGAGGTCGAAAGCATGTGCACTTCGTCGATGATGAAGACCTTGTAGCGGCGCGAGGTCGGCGCAAAGCGAACATGTTCGATGATGTTCTCGCGCACGTTGTCGACGCCGGTGTTGGACGCCGCGTCGATCTCGATCACGTCCATCGAGCGGCCGGCGCGCTGTTCATTGCACGCGTCGCAATCGTTGCACGGCTCGCTCTCCCCTTCTTTGCGCTTAAGACAATTCAGGGCCTTCGCAAAGATGCGCGCCATGCTCGTTTTGCCGACCCCTCGCGGACCGGTGAAAAGATAGGCGTGTGCGACTGAACCATTCGCGAGTTCGTTCGCGAGAGTGATGCGGATATGATTCTGGCCGGTGATCTCCGCAAGCGTCTGCGGCCGGTATTTTCGATAAAGCGCAATGCCCATTAAGTTAGAACGTGGAAATTAGAAAGTAGAACTTAGAAATTGGCGGCGTCGATCTGCCGCTTCATGACATTCTCAACGGCCGCCCACTTGGATGGCGACATTTTGGGGACAAGAATGACCGCCTCGTCGCCATCGGCGCCGCGGAAATAAGTGATCGAGGCCTTGAGCACGCGATATTTCTTGTCGCCGACAATGACGGCGAATTCGTCGATCTCGCGATCGTGAACCAAAGCGCCGACCTTGCGATCGCGTTCAATAGGACCGATCTGCTTGAAAATGAAGGCGCCGGTCGGGGTGACCGTGAGCTTGAGCATATCGCCTTCGACTAATTTTGATTTGGAAGCGTAGTTGGGCGGGATGGGATATTCTTTTCCATCGGGACCCACCATGCCTTTGCCGTCAAAGATGCCTTCGACAACGGTCCCCATGACGGCGGCGGCGATCTCCGGAAGCGGCGTGGTACGCATTGTGGAAGCGGCGCCGGAAACAGAGGTCGACGCGTCGAGAAGCCGAAGCGCGGCGGCGAGATTGTCGCTCATCGTCCGCAAAATATTCACGAGGATCGCCGTCTTGTCGGCGCTGATCAATTCTTGATTTTGATGTGTGTTTTCCATATTTTTATTTTATTAAGATTGTTGTTTAAAAATTTGCTTTTAAAACTTTCTTTGGAATTTAGCTGTTAGCATTTAGTTGTTGATCGAACCTGCGGTGCGATCTTAACACCAAAACGCCGATGACGAAAAGGGCGGTTGAGGATAAAGCCGAAAGCATGCAATATTGGCAAATGGCTTTAATGACAAAAAGCTGCAAATACACCAAATAAAGCGAGAAAAGAAAACCCACGGCCGTGAATCGGGCCGTCCATTTAATGATCCAATCGCGGCGCATGTCCAGGTAAAGGACCAGCGCAAAAATAATGACGAGATAGTAAAGCGAGCCCAGAAGCGCCATTGGCACGCCAAAAATAACCGAATACGAACTCGTAGTGACAAGTTCGCAGCCATGCACGAGCGAGCAAGGCGGCGTTCGATTCAAAAAATGTTCGACGGTGAGGTAGCCGGCATCGATAAATCCGAGCGGAGCCAAACCGAGCAAAACAAAGAACAACCAGCGATGCTTCCGGTGAGCTAAAAATGTGCTAGAGACCGAGGACTTGATCAAGTTTTCCTTTAAATTCTGCATAGGATCGGGACTGTATTTCCACGCCGTTCAAGAAAAAAGTCGGTGTGGAGTCAACCCCAGCTTTTACACCGCTTTGGGCATCTTTGTCAATCTTGGCTTTGACGGCGTCGGAGCTCATGTCCGAATGGAATTTGCCCATGTCCAAACCGAGCGACTTGGCGTACCCGTCGAGGATGGTCGCGAGCGTCGCGCTATCCACGGTCGACCAGTCGGCTTGATTGGTAAAAAGCAGGTTTTCCATTTCGAAGAATTTTCCTTGAAGTCCCGCGGCGCCGGCGGCATAAGCGGCCGGGATGCCGTTCACATGTCCCGGGATGGGAAAATTGCGATAAACGAATCGCACCTTGTCGCCGTAGGCAGCTTCCAAATTTTTTATGATCGGGTATTCTTGTCCGCAAGCCGGGCACTCAAAGTCGGCGTACTCGACTAGCGTGACCTTGGAATCGGCCTGGCCGAAAACATGGTCGTCGGTGAGGATCTCATTCACGCCCGGAACATAGACCTTTGCTTGTCCGCCTCCCCCCGCAAGCCAAACCATGCCGGCCACCGCCAGAACAATGGCGCCGACAACCGACGACCAGAGGATGATCCGGTACTTATTATTGGACATTGGGATTAACCGATAACCATGATTAATAACCGATAACCGAGAGTATCATTACTTCCGCGCTTTAGCAATGCAGGATTTTAGCTCGGACGTTTGCGTCCAACCGCATTTACCGTCGGCCTGACGGGCGCAGATCGCGGACTTGTAGCAAGCGTATTGCGGCAGATACAGGCAATCGCTGATCTCATTTTTGTCGGAACAGATCTGACCCGAGCAGCCGGAAATGCGGCAAACCGTAACCGGGTCCGATGCGCTCCATGACGGAGCGTTGAAATCGAATTGCACCGGTATGCTTACTTGATCGTCGTTCGCGGGCAGACCCGAGGGATTGTCTTTTTTAAGGATCAACGTGCCGCTTGCGGTCGTTGGTTTGGCAAAGGTCAGCGTCGCTTTAAAAGGAACAAAGTTACTCGACATCCAATCGCCTTGCGCCGTGGCTTGACCGGTCGCCAAAGAAACGCCGTTTCCGTCTTTAAGTTCAACGGGGAACGAGCCCTCAAAATACCAAGTGCGCGCCGAGCCCGTGATCATGAGCGGGCTCATAATCTTGTCGCCGGGGCGCGGCGAATCAAGGCGCACAAATTGCGCTTCTTTGCCAAGGTCATAGGATGGACTCGCCGGCGCGACGGGGCGAGCGGCGGGGGGCGCGGACAAACGCGACAAAGTTAACGCAAGGGTGATGATCGAAAAGATCAAAACGCCAACCAAGCAAAGAACAAGCCAAAATATCCTTGATCGCTGATGGTCATTCATATGCTTCAATCTTACCGCGCGGCAAGATAAACAGCAACGGTCGCGGCGGTTTCGGCGCGCAAGACGAGCGCCCCGAGCGAGGCGACGGCAAATCCCGCCTCGCGAGCGGCGATGGTCTCGAACTCCTCCCAGCCGCCCTCGGGACCGATCCAAACGCCGACGGTTTGCGTGAACGTCTTCGCGCGAAGGAATTCTTCGCCTTCCGCGTCAAAGAAATAATTGATGTCGTTATCCCCCGCCCCCTTTATGGCGTCGCGAAATTTTGTCGACGCGGATATTTCAGGAACGACTGAGCGGCCGCATTGTTCGGCCGCTTCTTGCGCGATCTTCTTGAGGCGGTCAAGATTCAAGCCAAGCTTGACCGTATGCGCGGTGATAACGGGAACGATCATGGCGGCGCCGCACTCCACGGCTTTTTCGACGGCGTACTCGAAATTTTCGCGCTTGAGCATGGCGCAATACAGAATAACGCGCCGTTCGGGATCATTCCCGGCGCCGCGCGAACCGACCGTCACCTCGATCGCGGATCTGTCAACCGCACTCACCGCGCAAAGCGCTTCGGCGCCTTGTCCGTCGCAGAGCATGATCTGCTCGCCGACGGCGAGCTTAAGGACGTCGCGCAACTGATGCACGAAGCCGGGCTCGCGAACGAGCAAGCGTTCGGCCGTGAGATCAAAATTGCCGATGAAGCGGTGGATCTTTTTCATATGTTCGAATGAAACATGAAACACACAGCACGAAGCATCCATGCGCCCTGCGGGGCGCTGAAATGTTTTATGCTTCATGTTTCATGTTTTATGCTTTTGGATTTGAACAAGCGACTGGAATTGATGAGCGGGAAAAAATCGGTGGCAAAATT
>CAIQCM010000054.1 GCA_903870305.1 uncultured bacterium | reverse complement strand
TGGAGCAATGGAAAACATTTGTGGATGCGCACGATCGGTTCAACCGTGGCGGGGGAGGGGTTCGACAGCGTGTTTTTTAATACGATTGCTTTTCTGGGCGTGTTGCCGGGAAACAATGTGTTCGCGCTCATCGTTTCCGCGTTTGTTTTCAAGGTCGCCTACGAGATTGTCGCCACCCCGTTCACCTATGCCGTCATCCATTATCTAAAACACTCCGAAGGGATCGACGTTTACGACCGCGGCATCGATTACAATCCGTTCTTATTGCGAGAGTAGGATATTGTCGCATTTACGCCTTGCCCGCGCTGCGACAAGGCGATATAATATTGCCTTATGAAGATAAAGAAGCGCACGCTCATGAAGATCGTTTGGGTCGGGATCGTGGCCATGACGATCCTTTCGACCCTGGCTTTTACCGCCAGTTTGGGGCGCTAAATTTTTATGCAAAAACGCTGGATCGTCAAAGAAGCGGCTCCGGCGGAATTTTTAAAGGGGCTTTCCGAATATCCGCCGCTTGTGGCTTCACTCCTGTGGAACCGCGGCATTAAAGAGAAAGAAGCGATCCGCGAATTCTTGGATCCGAGCTGGGAGCGCGACGTGCACGACCCGTTCCTTTTTCGCGACATGAAAAAGACCGTCGAACGGATCTTTAAAGCGGTCGATGCCAAAGAAAAGGTTGTGATCTTCGCCGACTACGACGCCGACGGCGTGCCGGCGGGAACGATCCTTGCCGCCACTTTGCGCGAATATGGATTTAGCGCCGATATCTATACGCCGCATCGCGAGACCGAAGGATATGGTTTGAACGTCAAAGCGATCGAATACTTGGCGGCGCAAGGAACAAAAGTGATCATCACTTGCGATTGCGGAATATCGAACACCGCCGAGATCGCTTTTGCCGCGGAACAGGGGATTGATGTGATCGTCACCGACCACCATCAAGAGCCGGCCGAATTGCCGGCCAAGGCCTTCTCGATCATTCATCCGAAAATTTCCGGCGAAACTTATCCGTGCAAATTCCTTTCCGGGGGAGGGGTCGCGTTTAAACTGGCGCAGGCGCTTTTGCGCACGCGACCCGTTCCTAACGGCGAGGCGATCGAGAAACGCTTGACCGAACTCGCGGCCATTGCGCTAGTGGCCGACATGGTGCCGATCTTGGGCGAGGCGCGCACGCTTACTAACTACGGTTTGCGCGTTTTGAACAAGACGACGCGGCTCGGGCTCGTCAAACTGTATGAAACGGCCGGCATTGTGCCGGGCGCCGTGACGACGCAAACGATCGGCTTTCAAATTGCGCCGCGGATAAACGCCGCCGGACGCATGGATCACGCGAACGGCGCGGTCGCGCTTCTTAACGCGACTGATGATGAAGAAGCGACGCGGCTCGCGATCGCGTTAAACGACACCAACACCGAACGCCAGCGCGTCACCAAAACCATGACCGACGAGGTGCGCGAACAAATTTTCGCGACCGGCCAAGAAGACGCGCCGGTCTTAGTGAATTATGATGAGAAATGGGCGGCCGGGTTAATGGGGCTGGTCGCCGGCAAGATCGTGGAAGAATTCAACCGCCCGGTCTTCGTCTTTACCAAAAAGAATGGCAGCGAGCTGGTGGGTTCCGGCCGTTCGATCCCGGCCTGGAACCTGATCCTGGCCATGCAAAAGATCCCCGACGCTTTCCTGCGCTTTGGCGGACATATTGGCGCGGCGGGCATGAGCATTGTACCGGAAAAATTCGACGATTTTAAAAAGCGCATCGTCGAATTGGCAGCCAACGATCTTTCCGGAAAAGATCTGACCCCGGCCCTGGACGTGGATGCGGAAATATCGCTCAGCCAGATTGATTGGGAATTGGAAAAGTGGCTTGCCAAGTTCGAACCGCACGGCATGGGAAACAGGCCGCCGCTTTTTGTCGGGCGCGGCCTCACGGTCATTGCCGCCGATGCGATCGGATCCGAAGGCAAGCACCTGCGTCTCACGCTTTGCGAGAACGAAGGCAAGTCGCACAAGTGCATCGGGTTTAAGTTCGGCGCGCTCGCCTCCGAGCTGGCCGCCGGCGACAAGATCGATGCCGTCTTCGAGATCAATGTTAACGAGTGGAACGGCCGCCGCGAGCTACAACTTAAGATCGTCGATCTGACGAAAGTAATTAGTAATAAACTATGAACAATGAACGATGAACAATTAAAGCTCCGCATTTATTACGAAAGAGTCGTTCATCGTTTATCGTTCATAGTTCATCGTTTATATGTTTACAAAACTCACAACTTACACCGACGGCGGGGCGCGGGGGAACCCCGGTCCGGCGGGCCTTGGCGTCGTTATCATGGACAATGAGTCGGTTGTGGACTCTTTTGGGCGTTACATCGGCGAAACCACCAATAATCAAGCGGAATACCGCGCATTGATCGCCGCGCTTGAACGCGCTTCCGAACTTGGCGCAAAAGAGGTAGAATGTAAATTGGACTCCGAGCTTGTGGTTAAACAGATGCGCCGGGAGTACAAAGTGCGGGACAAGGATCTGCAGCCGTTGTATTTGGCTGTGTATAATTTGAGTGTTGGATTTAGCAAGATCACGTTCCATCACATAAGACGCGAATTCAATTCGGCCGCGGATGCCGAGGTGAATGCGGCCATCGATCGCCATTTGCAGGGCTAACCAATCGCCAACTCGTTACGAATTTACCAATAGGTTATTCGTAAATAAGTAAATAAATTAGTAGTTAGTTAGCAATCGCATATGAAGAATTTTTTACAAAGAATATTCAAGGTGGCGCTCGTCGTTTCTATGATGGCGGCGCCTTACGGAACGAACGCCGGAACCAACGATGTTTTTAAGGGTTGGTCTTGGACGCCTTTTGCCGGCTGGATCGCGATGAACTCGACCAATAGGAACGAAGTGACCGGCTGCGATGTTACGCCCGCCAAGTGCTACGGGGTAACGGTGAGCGATTTCCCCAACCGCGACGTGACGGGTTACGCATGGTCGTCGAACCTCGGCTGGGTTTGTTTTGGGGCGACCTGTTCCGGCACGGCGCCCGGCGGCGGCGCCAGCTGGGCCGTGCTTGATCCGTCGGACCTGTCAACGCCGCAGCTCTACGGCTGGGCGCGCGTTCTGTCGTATTCAAGCGGCAATGACGGCTGGGTCTCGCTTAACTGTCAAAGTTATACCGGTCATACGGCGCGCAATGTTTGCGGAACTTCGCCATACAAGGTTTCGACCACCACGAACGGCAGCGCCACGGACGGTCAGTTTGCGGGATACGCTTGGAATTGCGCGACCTCCGACGGCAGCGCTTGCACGGCAGCCAAGTATGCAAGCGGCGTCGGTTGGATCCGTTTCGACCCCATTTATACGGCACCGCCCGCCCTGCCGCCCGGTACTTACAGCGGCGTACCCTGGGTTCAGGTGCTTTACGGCGACCTGTATTCAAAGGGTTCAATCTCCACCCCCTCGCCATTCACATCGACCTTTAAACAAGTGAACGCCACCTACTGTATCGACTCGGGGCTGGGTTCCGCCGGCGTCACGCGTTTTACCAACGATCCGACCAAATGTGCTTCCGGAACATTGTCGGTCAATATCAATTTGCCCAAAAAAGGCAGCAACTATTCCAACATTTTAGGCCGCATTAAATTGCGCGGGTATTCTTCCGCGCTCACGCCTTTGAGCGTTCCTCAGCTCACCGCCGGCAAATACGGTCCATGGCAGCAGATCACAAATCAAGCCGCGCTTAACGCCATGCCCACGACCTTGGGCGGCAAGGTTTATGATACGACCGGATCGGCGACCACCGCCTGGACGATCGGCGCGGGAGGCGCCATTGCTTTGCAAAACGCCGGCGGCGGCAACGGCTCGGGCCTGCTCATTGTTCGCGGCAATCTCAATATCAAGAATAATATTTCTTATGCCGTCAGCCCGATCACCAATCTTAAGCAGTTGGCCTCGTTTGGCATTCTCGTGCTTGACGATGGTTCGGGAACAATGGGGAATATCACGATCGATCCAAGTGTAACCAATATTTCCGCGAACATTTACGCCGAGGGCATGATCTCGACCGGTTCGACCGGCAACCCGACGAGTCAGGCGATGTTGATCAATAGTGTGTTACAGCCGCCCGAGCAGCCCTTGGTCGTGAACGGCGTGGTAGTAGCCAAGCAATTTAATTTCCAACGCGTGTTTCCGGGCGGTTCGAATCAGCCGTCCGAACAGATCGTGAACGACGGACGCATTATCGTGAACACGCCGCCGGGAATGAACGACTTTGTCGCCTCGCTGCCATCGGTAAGCTTTTAAGGCCGCCTTGCGCATGATATAATCTTTGATCATGGCTCTCTTCGGGATCGGTAAAAAGAGTTCGTACCTGGGAATTGATATCGGCGCCGCCGGCATCAAGTTGGTTGAGTTCCGCGAACAAGGCGGTCGGGCCAAACTTCATACCTACGCCTACACCGAACGCCCGCCCGCCGAGTTGAACGCCAACTTGATCGATGACGTCGCCGGCACCAGCGCCATCATCAAAGCGATGATCCGCCGATCAAAAGCGACGGCGGTCAAGGCCGTCACCGGATTGCCCATCTCCTCGGTCTTTTCCTCGGTGCTCTCCGTGCCGAAAATGGCCGACAAGGAACAAAAGAGCGCGATCGAGGTTCAGGCCAGGAAGATCATCTCGGTTCCGCTCGAAGAATTGATCCTGGACTCCAAGGTGATCACGCCGCCGGAGCTATTGAAAACCAAGGGTCCTGACGCGCTCAAGAACATCCAAGTACTGCTCACGGCCGCGCCCAAGAATCTTGTTTCCAAATACTTGGCCGTCTTCCGCGCTTCGGGCTTGGAACTGGCTTCGCTCGAGACCGAGGCCTTTGCGCTCATCAGGTCGCTTGTCGGCAAAGACAAATCGACACTCATGGTGATCGACATCGGCGCCTTGCGCACTTCGGTCATGGTCGTGGTGGGCGGCATTCCGTACTTGTCGCGTTCGATCGACGTGGGCGGATTGAAATTGACCAAAGCCGCCGCCGCCGCGCTCGGCGTTTCCGATTATGAAGCCGAAGCGATGAAGAACGATTTTAGATCAATGGGTGTCATGGAGGCCGGGGGCATCCCGCCCGTCTTCGAGCCGCTCGTGAACCAGATCGTCGCCGAGGTCAATTTTTCTCTTAAGCTTTTTTCCGGATTGGATACGCAGATCTCGGCCGACAAGACCGCCGCGCCGCCCAAGACCGTTGAAAAGATCATTCTGACCGGCGGCGGATCGCTCTTGCCCAACCTTGATGTTTATCTCGCTCAAAAGCTCAACTTGCGCGTGTTCCGCGGCGATCCGTGGGCGCGGATCCTGTATCCCGAAGAAGTGCGGCCGCTCTTGGACGAGATCGGTCCGCGTTTCTCGGTTGCCATTGGTTTGGCTATGCGTGAGTTCGGATCGTGATATAATAAAATACAATGCCTGAAGATATTAACAATCAAGCGGTGCCGCTTCCGCCGACGCCTGCCCCTGCCGCGCCGCCGGAGCCCGTTTCAAGACCCGCCGATGCGGTTGGTTTGCGCGTTTCGCTTATCCCGGCCGAAGAAATGGAACGCAACGACCCCCGAAAGGGCTTTCGCAGCTTTTTGATCGTTGTTGGCGTTTTTGTTCTTATTCTCGGAGCGGTCGTGGGCTTCTTGGGTTATACGGTCGCTACCGGTATCAAAAACGTCGCTCAAATCAATGCCCAAGCAGATGATGTCAAGAAACAATCGGACGAGATCGCTCCCTCGGTCATTGAAGCCAAAAACGCGCAGATTCGGCTTAAAGCGCTTTCCACGCTTTTAGCCGAGCACAAGACCGGACTGAAGATCTTTACTTTTTTGGAAAACAATACGCTTCCCAATGTTTCCTATTCTTCCATTTCGGCCGGCACGGACGGCACGGTCAACTTGACGGTCACGGCCGGATCATTCGAGGCGTATGCCGCTCAGATCGGAGAATTGAGCGCTCGCCCGGAAGTAAAAGGATTAACCACCTCGAGCATCAGCCCGTCGTATGATGCGAACAACATATTGCTCAAGGTTGATTTTTCCATGACGCTAAAAATGGATCCCGCGCTCTTTTTGAGCCAGGTGCCGAATTCAGGCAATTAGCAAAATTATGCCATCCGTAAGATCGTCATCGTTAACATCGCGAGAAAGAACTTCAAAGGTCATGGTTTTGCGCATCGGTTCGCATCCCTTGATCTACTCGATCGTCGTTATTTTGGCCGTTGGCGCCGCTACCTTCTTTTTTGCCATCGTTCCGCTTGTGAGGATGATCCAGCCGGGCGGCAAGGCCTCGGTGGGGGACGCTCAAGCCGCGCTCACCACGGCCCAGAACGCCTTGGCCGCGCAAAAAAAATTGGCTGACGCCGCTTCATCGCTCTCGACCGACGAACGCGACATGCTTGCCTACGCTTTGCCGGAAACGCCGGACGCGCCGGGGCTTTCGATCATTTTAAAATCGCTCGCGAATGCATCGGGGCTTAAACTCTCATCTTTCGATATTTCCGAACCGCCGCCAACCGACGGGACCGCGGCATCGGTCGGAAATGCGGAGATATCAGTGGCTCTTGACCTTGTCACCTACGACCGTCTTAAGATATTTTTGCTGGCCGCCGAGAACAGCTTGCGGCTTTTCGATCTGAAGACCCTGACCTTCTCGCCGGGAACCGGTTCCGCCGGCATTCAACTGCAGTCATATTATTTGAACGGTACATAAAATGGCCTCCAAAAAAAGCACCAATATATCGCTCACGATCTTAGGCGTCGCTTGCGTTGTCACGATCGCATATTTCATTTGGATGTATCTTGCTCCGACCGCGCCCGCATCGACCGTTGTGGCGCCCATTCCCGCCGCCAAAATCGATACCGGGGTGGTCACGAGCAATGGATTTAAATCGCTTCAAAAGATCGTCAATTTGCCGATCAAGGCCGGTTCGGTCGGCCGTGTCGATCCGTTTTCCGACTTTGCTCCGCCTGCGGCGGAAAATGCGAATGCGAACGCGAATGTGCCGGTCGTGAATTCGCCCGCAAAGATCCAATAATCCATGCCTGTCACCATTGCCGAACAACAGCTTTTGGATGTTTTGCGTTCCGACGGCATCATTGACGCCGGAGCGGTT
>CAIQCM010000053.1 GCA_903870305.1 uncultured bacterium | reverse complement strand
CGCACAGCTGACACGATGATGATCCCGGTCTCGATGATGAGGGCAATCCCCAAAGCGCGCGAAGCCCATTCGCGCAAATGGGTCCAGCGGTAAATGGCGATCATGATCACGAACACGATGCCGGCAACGGCCAAAAGCTGGAAGAAACCGTTGCGCGCGTAATCGGCATAGGTGATGCCCTGGGATTCGACGAACTTTTGCCCGCCGAAGAATGCCGCGGCCTGGAAAGCAATGAAGACCAAGAACAATAAATTGAGGACCGCAAGAAAGGTCGCGATGATTGTCTTGTCCCCGGCGTTTGCCGAGGTTCCAACCTTGGCCTTACGACTCTCACTTGCCCTGGTATAGATCGTCCAGCCGGAAGAAATAAGGAAAACCGCCACAAACAGATCGCGCACGATCCTGTATATATTGATCGCAGCATTTTTAAAATCAAAGATGTTTGAAACGGCTTTTCCAAACACGGCATCGGCGCCGGAAAACAAGAACGCGATGATGATTACAACCGGCGCGGCAATGATGAGTCCCAACAAGATCTTTCTGATCTTTTCCGTCTTGGTTAGACCGGCCGTCATGCCACCTACGCCACGAAACGGCCAAATTGTTTCGGCAATGGCCGACACCGGCCAAAGCACCGGCGCTTCCCAAAATCCGATTCGCGGCGCGGTAAACCAATAAGCAAACAAGGCGGCGGAAACGGCCATGATCGGAAACGCGAGGAGGCGCACGACCGGACTCGCATACATGCATTCCGCCGCGGCGGCGGTTAGGAGCGGCGCCAAAAATATATAAGCCCAGGTGTTGTTCGGCTTCCCGGCCAACACATCAATGATATGGATACCCACGACGAGCAAAACGGCGAAGATCGCGAGCCCCAGACCGAACCAGCGCCCGGCGATCAAAAAATGAAAAGCAACGGTGAGCAATACGGCGACTGTGATGATCCCGAATCTGACATGCGCCGCGTGATGAGGATGATTGACATTCATAATCATATTGCTAATTAGCACTTGCATCCTACAATTTTAAGCCAAAAAAATCAAGAAAATTAAAAACCCCGCAAGGAGGTTTTTAAGCGCGACGCCAAGACAAGTACCCCGAGATCATTTGGTAATATCCGGGACCGTCGAAGCGCCGCGTAATCATTATATCATGAACGGCCTGCGGGCCGTTGGCTCGATGCTAATATGCTAATTGATACGAATATGACGAATAGGATACGAATTCGTGTCGGATTAGTCATATTCGTACAATTCGCATATTAGCATCGCGCCAAGTCCCGCCGAAGCGGGACAAAACAAAAAGCCGCTTCTTGCGAACCGGCTTTTGCATGATTTCGGAGATCGGTGCGGCCCGAGATATTACCACGGTCATTGTATCTTGAACGCTGAATATCTTCAACCCCCTTGAAACAAAACCGGATCGGTTATAACATCATCTTGCGCCCAACAACGGTGCTTGACAATTTCTTTGGAAAGAGGATCAAATAATGAAACAAAGAGTGATTCCCCACCCCCTCGAAGCTAGCTGCGAACGGATCGCCCGCGAATTCCATTCGAACGATCGTCGAATCATTTCACAGGGTCCTTTCATCGACCACCCTTTGGCCGTCACGAACACATTGAAAGCGCTTCATTACGGACCCATCATCGTCGGAAGCGGTTGGGTTCACGACTGCCCCGAAGACCACCCCGACTCGTGCCCGATGGACGAGCTGGCCGACCGGATCGGCTGCCCCGGCGCGGAGCGCGTCGTTAATAACGTGCGAACGTTGACCTACGACCAATCGTGCCCATCCAAACATGAAAGGTACGAAAGGTATCGCCTCGCTCTTGCGAAAAATTCCGAGGCCGTGCCGATCGCTTTGGCGGACAAAGCCGACAACATCAGCAGTGACGAAACAGATCTGAACCTGGGAATTAACGTTTTCGGCGCCAACTATTTGAACTGCGATCCGCGCGAAGAGATCGAGCATTGGCTGGCGGTGGTCGCCATTTGCCTTGAAAAGAGGCATCATGACCCGGGCGTAAAAAAACTCTGTACAAGAGTGATTGCACTCACCCGATCGGTCAAGGCAACTCTCATCGCCAAAAAGTTCATGAAACCGTTCTAATCTTCGACGGTTCCTCGAGCCCCGCGCTTTCGCCGGGGCTTTTTTCTAATAAAAAAATCGGTAGAAGCGCACCCGTTTGCGCTTCTACCGAGCATTGACGAAATTGCGTTTGATCACCGTTTTCGCCTCTTCAAGCGAGCGCGTGATGTGCACCTGACCAATGAGGCCACCGACCCTTTCCGTGATCTGCTTCGAGCTCTCGATCACGCTTGAAGGGAGAATGATGACGACATTGACCCCGAGACGGGCGGCGAGCAGGTCGTTTCGCGGGCTGTTGCAGACGAAGAGCGTATTTTGCGGCGGAACTTCGGTCACTTCGATCAACCGCTCAAAAAACTCCTGACTCGGCTTGTAGACATTTAGCAAATCGCCGCTTACGGCGGCGACCGAGTTGAATCCGTGATCCCTCAAGAACTGCGTAATGGTCGCGAACTTGGCGTTCGAGGCGGTGAGTGCATGTTTGCACGGGAACACGTTCAAGAGCCATCTTATGAATTCAAGCCGTTCGGGCGTTGCGACATAGTTACTCTCGGCGCAAACGAGCTCGCTTACGCGCTCGGCGATGGATGCATTGCATCCATACTTGGCGAAAGCGACCATATTGGCTTCAATCCATCTCTCGCGGCTTTCGCACTCCCGGCCGATGCTGCTCAGATCAAGGATACGACGGGCATTCTCGACCATGATTTCGACCTGTTCAGCGGTTTCCGGGATCGATCGGCCAAGCGCTTCTTCCGCCGCGCGCTTCAACGTATCGGGCAATCGTTCTACCGCCGTCCGATGGAAATCGATCCACAACGCCCTGATCGACATCTTCGCACCTTTGCCGCGCCCCCGATGACGGGCGCTTTTTGCTTTAACGCGCACGTCATGCATGGGATTCTCCCTCTCCGGCCAAAACGGCCATTCTTGTTAAAAGAACACATTCCCTATTTACAAGGAAACCGCCAAAATGTCAAGCGCTTGCGCCCGTTGGAGAGGCCGCGTAGCATGAAAGCATGGTATGCAGGACTTGAACGGATTATTGAATTTGATGGTCGAACAAAAACGCAGCCAGGACGACATCAATCTTGTCGGCCGAGCTTATGATTTTGCCGACGAGATCCATAAGGGAATCAAGCGCATGTCCGGCAAGCCGTACATTTCCCATCCGCTTGGCGCGGCGATCCGCCTCGCGCAAATGCGCATGCCCACCGCCCTTATCGTAACGGCACTTCTCCACGACACGATCGAGGACACCACCCTTCCCAAAGACGAAGTGCGCCAAAGGATCAAGAACGAATTCAGCGCCGATATCGCCGGCTTGGTCGACCACGTCACCAAACTCGGACAGATCCCTCGCACCAGGACCGAAAGCCGAAAACAGCTTGACCGTTATCTGGAGAATCTGAGAAAAATGTTCGTGTCGTTCGCAAGCGATATCCGCGCGATCATCATCAAGTTCGTCGATCGGATCGAGAACCTCCACGACCTCGAGGTCTTGCCCGAGGATCGGCGCAAGCGGATAGCGATCGAGTCGCTCGAGGTCTATGCGCCAATCGCAAAACGCTTGGGCATGGCCGACTTTCACGTCGAGTTGGAGGACCAATCGTTTAAGCACGCGTTTCCCGAAGAATATAAAAGAGTATCCGAACTCGTGGGCGAAAAATACCGGGTGCGCGAAGGATACCTGGACGAGGTCGCCAAAAAGATCAAGGAAAAATTGGACGCGGCCGACATCAGGTCGATCGTCTCCATGCAGGCGCGTACCAAGCATCTTTACAGTATTTACCGGAAACTCATCAAATATGATTGGGACATCAATCGCATTTGGGATATTTTCGCCATCCGCATCATTGCCGAAAATGTTCCCGATTGCTATGCCGCGTTGGGAGTGATCCACTCACTTTGGAAGCCGGTTAAAGACCGGATCAAGGATTATATCGCCCAGCCCAAACCCAACGGCTACCGTTCAATCCACACCACGGTTTTTTGCGATGACGGCGAATTTGTCGAATTTCAGATCAGAACCAAAGAAATGCATGAGGAAGCGCAATTCGGCATCGCCGCCCATTGGCGTTATGACGAAAACAAAGGCCGCCAACAAAGAGTCCCGCAACGCGAGATCAACTGGGTCACAGAGCTAGCATCCATTCAAAAAGAGATCGAGAACAATAAGGATTTTTTAGAAACGCTCGAGCACTTGAAGATCGACGCGCTTCATGACCGCATTTTCGTCTATACGCCCAAGGGTGATGTCATCGACCTGCCGGAAGAAGCGACACCGATCGACTTTGCTTACGCAATACACAGCGACATCGGAAATACCGCCACAGCCGCGGTCGTTAACGGCAAAGCCGTGCCGCTTAACACGTCGCTAAAAAGCGGCGACGTCGTGCGGATCACCATCGACAAGAACCGCAAAGGCCCTTCGACCGATTGGCTCAAATTTGTGAAGACAAGAATGGCGCGCGACCACATCAAAACCAGCGCCCGCTCCCCGCTTTCAAATTTCATCGATCTCATCAAACCGGGGAAGAAGCGGAAGTGAGGGATTAGGGATTAGATCTTAGGGGTTAGGATAAAAAATATTCCATTGAT
>CAIQCM010000052.1 GCA_903870305.1 uncultured bacterium | reverse complement strand
TTGCCCACGAAGAACGCCGAGCGGGATGCGGAAGATGGTATAAAATTCCATCGTTGCCTCTGCTGGTCCTTGTGTTGCGATAATTCGGCTCCTGCCGAGCGCCAGCGCTATGCGCTCAAACGGATTGTCAAAGTGTTCCGTTGCGGAGTTGGTACATCGCTTTAATTGCGCACCCACCGGCACGGTGTCGTAAACCGTGAGTTTTGGGATCGCAATGCCGATGCCAATAAATAAAAATATCCCGAGCAAGTTCATTAAAAGAGTTTTGTATTTTAAATGCAGCATAATTGTTTATATAATACTAGATTTTTACCAATCGTGATAAAGTAATGAACAAGCGGATTTCAGCTTATGAAATATCAAAAACTCAGATGGATTATTATTGGCGCCGTTATTGTGCTTTTAGCCGGTGCGGGTTTTGCTTTGCGATTTTTGCCGACAAAAATCGCCCAGTCGCCAGTCGCAAAAACCGCCATTAATAATCCGGTATGGCCCGCTGACGCAATCGAACCTGCGCCATATCCAGCAGCAGAGGGCAAGGTTGTTTTGCCGGAAATAACGACACCCGGCTTTTTTGTCGATAATGATTTTAATATTTCCTTTCACTATCCCAAGGATTGGGTTTACAGCCGTGACGATCGCGCCGATATCTTATCTGTCCATTTTATAAACGCGGACGGCGCAGAGATGATGCAATTTCTAATGCCCGGGCCGGATACCGGTTTTGAGGAAACGGCGAATATCAAAGAAATTAAATTAACTGCAGCCGATGGGTCTTTGATTGGGGGTCAGTTTATGAGGGCTTGTCTTGTTGATACATGCGATAAGACCAGGGGATCGTTTAGCGCTTTTGCCAATTGGAGAAACGCATTGTTTTACGTTGATGCGTCGGAAGCGCAAGGAACACCCGCTGAAGCCGCGCACATGCGCCAATTTGAAGATGTATTGCGCAGTTTGAATATCGTTAACAATAATCAAAAAAATTCTGCCGATTCCGCGACATTGTTTGGGGAAATTAAGTCCTTGAACAAAGCCGGCGAAAAAATTGAGGCGGTTATTCAATTAGATGAATGGGTCAAAGGTCAAGACGACCAAGAGCAAGCCGCACTAGTCGATGGCCAATGCACGCTTCAACAAATAGAATCCGACACTTGTTTGAATAATGCGTTTTATCTTCGCAAGACCGACAAAACAATAACCCTTCAAGTTGACAACAATGGGGATATTGAGACGTATGCCCGCGAACCGCGTGGCGGAATGCTCGCTTCGCCCAAGACAGGCAATATTTATATGGAGGGAATTTCGTTAGAAAAATTTGTTGAATGGTATGAGCAACAAACATACCTCAAAGAAACGCCTTATTATTTTTCAACAAACAACGGCGTGATTGTGGCGATCAAAGAACAATATGTTCCATAGATAAACGAAGGGAACGTGCCCCCTCATTTTGCCGTGGCATATCCGGGCATACGCGGACGTTATTGACGATTCTCCAATTACATGCTAACGTGCCTTCATTATGAGAAATCTGCGCACTAAATTTAATTTCGAAATTTGCGGCCGGGAAGGATATACCTTTTCCGCCGTTGTTTCGAACATTTGGTCTTCCGGCGTTAAAACGGCAGAGTTGCGCAGTGTTATATGTATTTAAGCTAAGCTTTTGAATACATTGAACGCCGCGCTAAACGCGGCGTTTTTCGTTCTTTACAACTCAATTTCAGGAGAAGCAAGATGGAAAAGAAACAAAACCATTTGGCGTATTTGTTCGCAAAAACATGGCGTTTCTCGGAAGGGAACCGGCGCAACGTCGCCTGTTTCTGGTCGATGTTCGTCGCCTGCGGCATCTTCGAATTGTTCTTCCCGTCGCTCATTTGGGCCAAGATCATGGTCGTCATCCAGAAGGAAGGCGTGACCAAAGACAGCATCGGGACGCTCTTCGGTCTTCTGGCGCTCACGCTTGCGAGCTCGTTCGTTTTCTGGATGATCCACAAGCCGGCGCGACAAATGGAAAACGACAACGCTTTCATCGTTCGCGCCAATTACCGCCGTTATCTGCTTCAAGGAGTCATGACCTTGCCCTTGGGCTGGCACGTCGAACACCATTCGGGAGACACGATCGACAAGATCGAGAAAGGTGCGAACTCGTTGTACCTGTTCTCCGAGGCGACCTTCCAGATCATCTATTCGCTGGTATCCTATGTGGGGAGCTTCGCGGTGCTCGCGTACCTCAGTCCGCCGTCAGCGCTCGTCGTTTCCGCGATCACTGCCATTGCCGTTTGGATCATCGTGCGCTTCGACCGCGTCTTGATCGCGCAGTATGCCGAGTTGAGCCGTTCGGAGAACAAGATAAGCGAACGCGTCTTTGACGCGGTGAGCAATATTGCAACGGTGATCATTTTGCGCGTCGAGCGGCTGGTCTTTAACGCGATCATGGCGAGCGTTGAAAAGCCTTTCGCGCTCACCAAGTCGAACAACCGAATCAGCGAGACAAAATGGTTTTTGGTCAGCATGTGCAGTTCGGCCATGGTCGTTGTCACGCTGGCAGTGTATCTATGGCAGCGCATGGGTACGGCGCAAGGCGTGCTGGTCGGTACTGTTTTTCTGGTGATCGGCTATCTACGCAACATCAGGGAATTGTTCTATCGGTTCGCCGATATTTACGGCGATATCGTTAAACGAAGGACGCGCATTGCGAACGCCGAACTGCTGGCCAATGATTTTCGGCCGGAGCTTTTCACCAACCACGTCTTGCCAGCAGGGTGGAAACGTTTGGAGATAGAAGGTTTGGATTTCTCTTATGAAGGAAGCGAGGCGAAGGCACAGCAACAGCTTTGCGGGGTCTCGCTTACTCTCGCGAGAGGTGAGCGCGTCGCCTTTGTCGGCAAAAGCGGCAGCGGCAAAACAACGCTTCTTAAGGTAATTCGTGCCTTGTTCCATCCTGAAAACATGCGTCTGACGGTCGATGGCGTGCCTATCCGTGAAGGTTTTGACGGAATCGCTCGGGCGATCGCGCTCGTGCCGCAAAATCCGGAGATATTCGCCACGACCATTCGCGAGAATATCACATTGGGGGCCGACCATGACGCCAAAACGATCGAACGCTTCACCGACATGGCTTGTTTCACGGAAACCGCCGCGGCATTGCCAAAGGGGCTTGAATCGTCGATCAAGGAAAAAGGCGTTAATTTGAGCGGCGGCCAGCAGCAACGGTTGGCGTTATCGCGCGGCTTGCTAGCGAGCGACGACAAAGAGATCGTCCTTCTCGACGAACCGACCAGCAGTTTGGATACGACCAATGAAATGCTGGTGTACAAGAACATCTTCGACGGGTTCAAAGGCAAGACGATTGTCTCGTCGGTTCATCGCTTGCATCTGTTACCACTCTTTGATCGGGTTTGTTTCTTTGAAGACGGAATGATCATCGCCACGGGAACCGTCGCTGAATTGCTCAAAACCTGCCTGTCCTTCCGGGGGCTTTGGGCGCAGTATGTTGAACATCAAAACGAAAACGTCGCTTCAATAAACTGAAAGAGCCACGCACCCCGCTGTCAAATGACAGCGGGGTTTTTGAATTAGATGCATAACCGATTGACAAAAAGGGGATAAAGGACAAGGATGCGAGCAGGAGGTTGTTCAATGAAAATACGACAAGTTTTGTTTCCTGTTATGCCAGTTTTTGCAGTAATGTTTGCGGTATTTTGCGTTGGATGTGATGCAATTTTCGGTGTTCCCGCGCAATATCCCAAACCAACGGAAACAGGCATTGTCCCAGATATGGGGCACTATTCAGCGACGGCGGTCACAGGTGACAACGACATTAGCCAGCTGGGTAAATACGGTTTCGATGTCGTGGCCGACGACACTAATCCCGGAGCGCTTCAAGTCAGCTTCTCGGATGATCATTATCGCTACGACAGTATTCCCATTAAAAACGGCGCATTCTATTTCACACACGGTGGAGGAGCCGACGGTACCAGCTTCCCGACGGATGAATACCATATTTCCGGATCCTTCGTAACCGCTTCTGAAGCACAAGGATATTTCGATAATTGTTGTAGCGGAGGCGACTACATAGCTGATCTGGTCCAATAAGAACGGACGTTCTTAAACAAGATCATTACACAACGAAGGGGACACCCCCTTCGTTTTTTTGTGGTTAGAAAACGAAAACGATCCCGCGAATGGCGAGATCGTTTTTTTAAGGTCGCGTTCTTAGGCCTTCTTGACGTTGGTGGCGCGGGGACCCTTTTCCGATTGTTCGGTCTCAAAGGTAACCTTGTCGCCTTCATGGAGATCGGCGAAGGTGACTTCGACCAAGCTCGAGCTGTGGAAAAAGACATCCTTGTCGCCGCCGTCCGGGGTGATGAAACCAAAACCCTTTTCGCCGTTAAGTCGCTTGATTACTCCTGTCATATGTTTGTGTGTTTACGAATAATTTCCGCAAACTAAGCCCTTATCGGGAAATTTCGACGGATTTCCAACAAGGCATCGCTTGCTAAATATTATGCTACATCAAACCATAAAATATTGTAAGGCATAATACCCAAGACCGCGGGTACGTGGTAAAATGGCGGCTTAAGCTAACAGCTGAAATGTGGGCAACGATATAGCGGATAAGATCGAAAAAGCCGGACTCACCGGTCGCGGCGGAGCCGGGTATTTGACGGCCAAAAAATGGCGCGAGGTTGCCGCGGCGCCGGGCGAGAAGAAATATGTCGTTGTTAACGCGAGCGAAGGCGAGACCGGCCTGTTCAAGGATATTTTTATTTTAAAGAATCACACCGACGCTTTGCTCAAGGGCGTTGTCTTGGCGCTCGATCATCTGCACGCCAAGGACGCGTATTTTAATTTGAACAAAAACTATTACCGCGAGGTCGGTAAAAAACTGGAGGCGGCTATTAAACCGCTCACCGACAAGGGCTACAACATCAAGATATTCGTCGAAGATCCAAGCTATATCGGCGGCGAAGAAACGGCGCTCCTTAACGCGATTGAAGGTAAGCGAACCGAACCGCGTTCAAAACCGCCATACCCTTCAATGTCCGGACTATATGCCAATCCGACGCTCATCAATAATGTTGAAACGCTCTACAATGTCGCCTGCGTCGAAGATGGCAGTTATAAGAAAAAGCGTTTTTATTGCATCACCGGCCCCAAAGGACGAAAAAGCGTCCATCATCTGCCGGATGACTGGGATATTGAAAAGATCCTCAAAGACACCGACAATTATCCTAAGTTCGATTTCTTCGTCCAAATAGGCGGCGGCGCTTCGGGCACGGTTTGCGACCAAGACCAGATCAAAGGAAAGCTCGCCACCGGCGCGGGTGCGATTGAGGTTTTTGACAAGAAAAAAACCGACCCGCGAAAATTGCTTTTGCGCTGGCTCGAGTTCTATCAAAAAGAAAGCTGCGGCAAATGCACGCCCTGCCGCGCCGGCACGTATCAGCTTTATGAAATGGTCAAAGCGAGCCGCGAGATTCCTTGGCCGAAGATGTTCGAGGTATTGGAAACGATGGAGATAACTTCGTTCTGCGCGCTGGGTCGATCGGTCATGGAACCGATCCGCTCGTATTATTCCAATGTTTTAAAATTGTCATGAAAAACGTCAAAGTAATTATCAATGGAAAAGAATATACCGCGCTCGAAGGCGAAAGTATTTTGCAAACGGCGATAAATAACGAGATCGACATTCCGCATTTTTGCTATCACGAGGATCTGCCGATCGGCTCCAGTTGCCGTACCTGCCTTGTCGAAGATGTTAAGACGGGCCGCGTGGTAACGTCATGTTCGATCAAAGCCGAAGAGGGGACCGCCATCCTCACCGATACGCCAAAGGTAAAAGAACTGCGTTTAAAAAATCTCGAGCTTTTGCTTGCCGGACATCAAAAGAACTGTCCGCGCTGTAAAAAGGGAACTTATTGCCGCGTAGCCGAAGACATTGGCAAATACGGCGTTTCGACGGTGAAGTATTGGCGGCCGGAGATACAAGAAAAGCTGCACATGATGAGCAAGGCGGCTCTCTTGGATCCACAACTTTGCATCGCTTGCAATAAATGCGTTGAAATTTGCGACAAGATCGGTATTGGGTTTTTAGAACTTCGCGGGAAGAATATTCAAACGCACGCCACCTGGACGCGCAAACCCGAGATCGACTGCATCTATTGCGGACAATGCACCGTCCATTGTCCGGTCGGTTCGGCGCGCGAGCAGAACCAGATTGAAGACGTTGAAAAAGCGCTATCCGACAAAGACAAGATCGTGATCGCGCAAATGGCGCCATCGGTGCATGCCTCGATCGGTGAAGAATTCGGCTTGCCCGTCGGCACCGACATGACCGGGCGCGCTTACACCGCCTTCCGCAAATTGGGTTTTGACCACGTCTTCGACGTGAATATGGGCGCCGACATTACGACCATTGTCGAGGCCGCCGAACTGGTCGAGCGGATCAAAGAGAATAAAAATCTGCCGATGTTTACTTCCTGCTGTCCGGCC
>CAIQCM010000051.1 GCA_903870305.1 uncultured bacterium | reverse complement strand
ACGGCGGTTTCCAAGTGTTTGGGCGGGGCCGATTCAACCTTGCCTGGGACGCCGTTAAAACCCTCTTCTAAAAGCTGGCGGAGCGACCAGCCGGCGCAGTAACCCGAGAACATGCTCAGGTCATGGATGTGAAAATCGGCGTCCAGATGAGCTTCGCGAACCTCTTTGGGATAGACATGGTGAAGCCAGTAGTTGGCCGTTAGCTTGCCGGATGTGTTGAGGATCATGCCTCCGAGCGAGTAGCTTTGGTTAGCGTTTTCATGTACTCGCCAGTCGGATTGCTGAAGATATTCATTGATCGTCTTTTCCACCTCAACGGCCACGGCGCCGGCGGCGCGCGACTGGGCGCGCTTTTCGCGGTAAACGATATAGGCGCGAGCGGTCTTAAAATGCCCCGAACTCATGAGCGTGAACTCGACAATGTCCTGGATTTCTTCAACGGCGATCGATTCCGCCATCTTTTTCGATTTGGAAACAAAGTGCGCCGCCATTTCGGCTATTTTTCGCGCTTCGGTCGCGTTGAACTCCTGGGTCGCTTCGGCGGCTTTGGTAACGGCAATAACGATCCTTTCTTTGTCAAAAGGGACCTTTTCGCCTTCGCGGGTGACGACCATGAGTTCGGACATAGCGTTCGTTTTTATATTTTTGAATTAAGGGCTGCCCACCCACTATACAGCCCTTTCTTAACCATGCCAAATAGTTGGAAAACCCTACATATAGGGGTGCTTTAAAAAGTTATACACAAGATGTTGTGTTTGCCGGTACCTTGTGGGCAAGCTGTTCATAACTCGTTTTTTGTTTTGTCAATTGACAAAAGTCCGAAAAAATGGTATCATTTTAACATGATTAACTCGTAATGTTTATAAAACGTATGGGTATTTTTGGAAAGGTTTTCGGTTCTAAAGAAGCAAAGGTCGCCGCGGCGGTAGCGGCCGCCGTTACTGCTGAAGGCGCGTTGCATAATACGGCCGAAGCGTCGACGAAGCATCATAAGACCGATGATCGATCGGCGGTAGTGGAAAGGCACGAGCTGTCTGGGATGGCCGGCGCGATCCAGTTTGCGTTGGACAAAGCGACTGAGGGTCGTGATGAAAAAACCGGAACGATCACAGAAAATCAATACACCGTTTCTTTTGAAAGAAAAGAAAAAAATAGTCCACTTGTTGCTAATGTCACTTTTGAAGAAAACGGTAAGAAAGAGACAAAAAGGATCATCGTTGGCGAACAGAAAATAGGCGCCGACAAAAACAGTAATAATATATACAAGAAAGTCGCTCTTGGGGACGCCGATGTGCACGAAGAGCTTGCCGAATTAAGGGATGAGTTCAAGAAGATGGAAGCGGCCAGCGACAACCAGAACAACAGGATCGCTGAAAAGGAATAAACAACTCAATAAACACAAAACCGGCCCGATGCCCTCGGACCGGTTTTGTGTTTATTGTATGTCATCCCGTGCCGGGACACGGGATCCAGCTAGAAAGCAACAATGTGCTAAATAAGCAGATGCGGCGCAGATGGGCTGGATACCGGCTTTCGCCGGTATGACAAATTAGGTTGTGATAAAAAACGGTTGTTATTGATTCAACTTCGCAATGTCGCTCGCGTACTGTGCGGCGGTGGCGACGACGTTGTCGCCGTAAAAGCGATAGGCCGGGTTGGTGCCGCCGGAAAAATATTTCATGGCCGCCGCCCATTCGCCGGATTGTGAGCCGGCGCCGCCGTCCCTTAGTTTTATCGCGGCGGCAAGGAATGCGTCGCGGATGTCCCAGGGGTTCGCGGCCTTGCCGGTTATGGCCGCCACCTTGGCGCGGTAGCCCATCCAGGTCGAGGGGATGAATTGCGCCGGACCCATGGCGCCGCCCCAACCTATTTGGTTGCCGCTCTTGTCTTTCATCGGGCAGGAGACAGGGGTGGTGTTTATGTTCATGCCAAGTTCCGTTGTGATCGTTTGAAATGGAACTTGGTCGCGGTCGGGTTTCATCACAACCTTCCAGCTTTTTGACGGCGGGTCACCCGCGCGGTTGCAGGTGCCGACATTTTTTCCCAAGCTTGATTCTTGAGTGAGGATTGCCAAGAGGAAAGCCGCGCGCACGCCGGTTTGCGCCGAAGCCCATTGCGCGATTGCCACCGCCTGGCCAAAGGTTATCTGCGCGCTAACCTCAAGCAATTGGTATAAGCGGCTCTTGATCGCGGCCACTTCCGCCTGTGAACTTTTTAGGTTCGCTTGATACTTACTTTCCTTGCCTTTGGTTTGAGTAAGCAGCGTGCTTTGTTCGCTCACCGAACCGGTCAGCTGTTTTTCTTGAAGCGATTTGATCGCGAGCAGGTTATTCTCGACGTCTCGTTTTACCGAGATCGTTTGCATGGCCGTTGCGAGGTCGGTTTCCGTTTGCCGGCTTTGTTTGAAGATATCGCCGAGATCTTTTACCAACCGATCGGTATCGGCGCGTTCGGTGAACGCTTGCGCCAAGTTGTCGCTAACGAGCAGCAGCTCGATGAATGAACGTTGATCGCGAATATTGATGTTCACAATAAGACCGGCCATTTCGGTTTTCAATCCGTCAAGTTTTTTCTTATTCAGATCGATCGAAATCTGGAGCACCGCCTCTTGTTCGTCGATGTCATTGATCGTTAGCGACGATATCTTGATCTGCGCGGTAACAAGCGCTTGTTGTTTTTGCAACTGACTGATCTTGTTGACCAGGGTGTTTTTCTGCCCCTTGATCTTGGTAAGCTGGCTTTGGTAATCGCTTATTTGTTTGTTGAGCGCTGCAAGCTGCTGCTGCAATTGGTTCTGTTCGGCCGCCACCTGATCGAGCGTGGTTTGTGCGCGCGCCGGAAACGCGCCAAAAGACGCCATCGCAATCGCGAGCAATACGCAAATACAAGCGCTTATATTATTCGAGCGAAGTCGAGAATAATCATTCATGCCGCCATTATAGCATTATCGTGATTACTGGCGTATCTTGACATTTTTTCGCGTTCGCGCTAATTTTCAGCCAGTTATTTCAACCCTCAAAAAAGGACAAGAACCATGCACGCAAAAGAGAGACGCAAGATCGCCGCAAGGACCGCTCGCAAGGCAGAGACAGACAAGGCCGACGCCGATCTCCTCGAAAAGGGAATTGGTCAGGCGGAGATCGACATCATGCCGAAGCGCGTCCGTCGCGTTGTGGCGGCAATGATCGTCAAGGAGCTCGGTTTCCTGCAGACGATGGAGCTGAATTCCGATAACGCGGTTCCGCGCAAAATTTGGAAGATCGAGGCGGAACTCGTCGCGGCGATCAAGCACGCCTGCAAGTGCATGTCGGCCAATAACGACCACAGCAGCGATTGTTTCGCACTGTCAATGTATTGGTACCCGACCAAGAGGCCTGAAACCGAAAAGGCCTGCACGGGCATCGCACTCTCATTCGGCTTTCTGCCGGAGTAGCAACTCGACCGACCCGAAACTCATTCGGCCCTTCCGTATCAAGCGGAGGGGTTTTGTTTAATAATGAAATTGGGTCTGATCTTCAAATCCTCAGTGGTAAAATATTGATAGATGTTGATGGTAGATCGAAAAATAGTTTTTTCCAAAAATTGTAAAAAGATGTAGAATGATCCTATGCCTCGCAGACGCAGAGAAAATGAAAATCCTATAGTAGGTATTGTGGCAGGAATCGGTCTGCTGTATTTTATTTATATTTTTCTTCTTTATAATTCGGATCGAGCCGCATATTGGCAACAGGTTAGGTACTTTGTAATATTTATCGTCGTTGCTGCTTTAGCGACTACCACATATTGGATACTCCTTGCTCGCTGGCGCGAAAAGAGATCAAACGATCTACTTTCGGCGGTTAAGCAGAACAGTTTAGAAGAGTACGTAAAAAATTTCATTGATCGTTTTGGTGCGCAGAAAGGTAAGGGGACTTGGGTTTTTCGCGGATACGCCTTTGATTGGCAACGATTGGAAGATCTTAGAAAGATACTAAACGAAAAAGGGATGCGCCTTTCCGTAAACAAGTGGGATACCACCCTGATTTTACTTAGACACTATATACAAGAAAAAGAGGAACGTTTAACCCGTGAAAGCGTGAGCGTCCTCCCTCAAAAATTCTCCACCCTCTCCGGTTCCGATTTCGAGAATCTTCTTTACCGCTTATTTACGGCAATGGGTTACGCCGTCCAAAATACGGGCAAGACCGGAGACCAAGGAGGAGATTTGGTCGCCAACCTAAACGGTCAGAGAATCGTCATCCAAGCTAAATGTTATTCGGGTACGGTCGGCAACGCCGCCGTCCAAGAGGCCGTGGCTGCGCAGAAGTTCTATGACTGTAACAAAGTTTTGGTCGTTACGAATTCAAGTTTTACCAAGGAGGCCATTGAACTGGCGACGGCGAACGGCGTCGAGCTTATCGGCGGTGGAAAGTTGAGCGAGCTATTACTCCAAAATCTTAAAGAAAGTTGGGGCTAATTTTGAATAGCGAAGGATAAAGCGGATATATCCTTTTAAGGTAATCGCAAAGAAAATACCACTTCTTAGAGTGGTATTTTCAAGTAGCCCCGTACAACCCCATCCCAACCTATTTTACCCAAAACTCTTGATCGTTTTTCTCCCCCGAAGGGGGTCTATTTTTCACGAGGTGTCACTTCGTGAAAAAATCGAAAAAATCGGAATCATTATTGAGCCAAACAATCCTCAACCGAGCCGCGCTCGGTGCGCCAAGGCGCGATGTGCGCGGGTTCTAATGGCGGCATTATTGACAAAGAACAATTTTTTTGTTATTTTGTCACCGCACCTTGAAAGGAAAGAACAGATGAAAACACAGACCAAGTCACTGGCTCGACGAATTGGAACGTACCTTTTCTGCCTGTTGTTCGTTAGCTGTGCGGGGATGGAGCGGGGTTGTTCGTCCTGCAGCGCTGAGAACTTCGGGGCAGACTGGGTGGTTGTGCAAATGGACAACAATGGTCGCCCGTACCGCTGCTGGGAGTTGCACGGCGTGTCGATCTCGAACGAGGACAAGTCCGATGGCATCTACTGGAAGTCAGACCGGTCGGGCAATCTCGTTCATATTTCCGGAAACTACAACCGCGTGCAGATTGTCGGTGGAAACTGGGATGATGCCTTCGCCGAGGTTGGTCTCACACCACAATCATGCAGACAGATCCGTACACGGACGGTTGACCCGGCCAAGTAGGTCATTCAACATATTTCGCTCTGTAGCCGCACGTCTTCGACGGGCGGCTGTTTTTATATTCATAATAAGGGGGCAGACCCCGTTGTTCAGTTAATTGGCCACGTATCTTGACAAAATGGCTAAAAAGTGATATAAACCAACATTGCTCTTTGAACGAATGTTTTTCGAAATCGGAAATTTCTGGCCGCCATCGGCCCAAGGTTTCCGGTTTTGAAAAACAATCAAAGGAGAGTAGGTTATGTCAAACAATAACGACAATCGCAAGGGTACATTCACATTCAATAGGAATCCTATCCACCACGATGATACTTCGGGAGGGTATCCAGAAGGCGACGTGTTCGACGATTCGGAATTCGTGGCGGGCGCCAGAACCATCACGGCTCAGGATGCTCCTAGTTCCGAACGCTGGATTCCGCCCCCCAAGCCGCCGTGTGAGTACCCCGCAGATGTCCTAGACAGGAGAATTGCCGCGGACGAGAACACCGATCTCGCTGGGGACGACGAGCCACCCTTCGAAGATGGGGCGATGGTCATATCGGACATAGCTAGTGATCAGAAGAAGAACAAGTAGTTCACACACACGTGCGCACCCGCGACAGAAGCATTCGCCGCTTCGTCGACGGGTGCTTTTGTTTTTATGCGGGTTTACATTCGGATCGAAAAAAGATTATCGTTACAGAGTTGTACGCTATCGCGGATAAGATTGTAACGGCTACCGAACGAAGAGAACGCGCCTCTTGTTTTCTTTTTCCGGATTCTCGATCGGGTCGGAAATGATATAAAAATCCCGAGATTGAATCTCGGGATTTTTGGAGATTGGTGCGAAAATTCAAACGCCGTATATTTTCCAAAAAGTACTATAATCGATACTCTATGGAAACATAATACCGTATTTCTCTATTCCAATAGGCGGTGT
>CAIQCM010000050.1 GCA_903870305.1 uncultured bacterium | reverse complement strand
CGGGGGTGGCGTCGGTTACTTATGACTTGACCAACCCGCCGCTTCTCTTGACGAGCCAGATCGACAGGGTGGTGGTTAAGATACTTTCAAATAGTGCCAACGGCCTTTGCCAGTATGGTGCAACCACCAACGGAGCGCAGACTGGGGAATGCTATACCCCCACGTACACAGAAACAAAAAGCGATGTATCAGACGTAGATGGATGGTGGGTTTTTGCGAAAGAATTATTCACATCACATTTAGTCACCGGTTACGGTTACTCCCCGCCCGACACCAACCTTAAGGACGATGAGAATCTTTCAACTGATGGACGTCCGTCATTCGTAACGTTGACGGATGCGAATAATTGGTCGCAACAATTAAACAGCGGCGAAGGAATCGTGACGCTCACGTTGCTATTTTCCGACAATGAGCCAAAGCGCGTGACCGGCATTAGGGTCGATCTCTTCGATAACACCAACCGCGGCGATATTTACATCGCCGGTCTCGATGCCCACCTTCGCGGTCCGGTCTGCGGCGCCGCCACCTATGTTGGTTCGTCAAACCCCATCGCTGACCCCACATCATGGCCCGTGACGGATACCAATTACGTCAACAACATTATAGATCATCCGACTAAATCCGACCCAACCGATACGCTGCTCGCGCCGTTGAGTTATGGCGCGGCTTGCTCGCCTTGGGGCGCTTTCATGGTCTCTGATCCGTCGAGTTTTGTCACCGACAGCCAAGCGCCGTTGCCGTCGGGTCAATGCGAGCTTAACAAAGGCGCGATCTACAAGAGCGCGGCGCAGCAGCAAACAATTTTCGGTCGCGCGGTCGGGGTCGGCATGTTTAATGATCTGACAGGCGATTTTACCGATAACCCGACCCCCGCCAATACGTCGCTCGCGAAGTGGCCGACACCGACGGCAAATCCTTCTTTGCCTCAAGTAACCTCGGCCATTTGCACCGGCAACTCCGATTCATGCGCAAAAGGACCGACCGCGGGAAGCACGATGTCGATAAACAACGTCGATACCGGCGCGGTGCCCGGCGTCGGCTCATTACGCGCCAACCTCAAGTTCTACGCCACGGCCGACCCCGATCGTATGCCTATTAGGAGCGTTAAGATCAATTGGGGTGACAATACGGACTTTGTCGATCCCGGGGTGCAGAATTATTATAAGAATCATGATGGGGGTTCGGTTACGGCAAACGGAGTTACTGTCGCGGATTGTTCAAACAATAAATCTTTTATACAAACACCAGGCGCTTGCGACCCCAAGCCGTTTGCTTATTCGCATGTGTATTCTTGCGACCTGACCCAAGCTAAAACCGCGAGAACGGTCGCCGACAAGGACTATCCCAATCTCGGCCTGGTCAAAGGCCAACCTGACTGCGTTTATACACCAACGGTCTCTGTCACCGACAATTGGGGCGCAACCGTCTCGCCGGTTGTTTCCGCCAATGTCGATTCAACCGTCAAGGTCATCCTTGCCCCAGCGCAGTAAATTGAGATTATTTCTGGATAAAAAAAGACCCCCGAGAGCAGATTCGCTCTCGGGGTTTTGACGTAGTGCGTTATTCCATCGTATCGTGCGCCCATGCGCCGGATCCGCCGCTGTAAACCATGGTGCAGTTGCCACCGCTGACGCCGTTCTCGGTGCTGGCCGTTGATCCGGTGATCGTCGGCGCCGAGGTGTCGGTCGTGCTTGCAAGAAGCGTGGGGACAAGGTAGACACAGTTGTCTGCCATGACCCCGGTGTAGTTCGCGCTGCTTGGCACGGGATAGCCCCCAAGTGCGGCGTATGCGTCGGTGTCCTTGAAGCCCCAACCCTTGATCGACGTGTCGTTGCTCCATGCGTACTTGATGTAGATGTCCCACACCACGCCGTCGCAAGTTGCGACCCAGAGTCCAATCTCATCGATCGGTGTGCCGATCTTGGACGAGGTGTAGGCGCTGGCATTGCACCAAGCGGGAACCGTGTTCACGGGAGTCGTGTCGGTGCCGGTCGTGGTGCCGGTGTTGCTGTCCGTGACGGTTGTCACGGTAAGCGTGCCGGTGTTCGTGCCGGTCGTGGTGTCGGTAGCCGGAGGGCAACCAACGCCGGCGGTGAGACAAGAGGTGACCGGTTCCGGATCAGCCGCGCTGTCGCAGCCAAGGTTGATGAGCGCGATCGTCCCGATGAGGGACATTCCAAAAAAGTTCCTAAACATGATGTGCCTCCTTTCGGGAGTTTGTGTTCGCTGCGTAACATTATTGTCGCACAGCAATCTAAGTTAGCGGTTGTCAAAGTCCTCTCCGTTTCCAGAAAAAACTCATCCATTGGTAAATTGACTATACCACACAAAACCCATTTTGTCAACCCCCAACCCCCATTTTTTGGCTTAATTTAAATGAAATACTTACCGCGATTATCCATTGACAGGACTAAATTATGACAATTACTCATCGACACGATTAAGGGTCATGATTGAAACAGTTAAAGATCATTTTTATAAACTTTCCCCCCTCTCGACCACCTCTCCGTCATCAAATCACCCATTTCCCAAACACCCACGGTCGTGAGTTTAAAAAAATCGCTTTCTAAAACTCACGATCGTGAATTTGGGGAAATGGCTTCCCAAATACCCACGGTCGTGAGTTTTGAGAAGTTGTCGGGATTAACGCCGACGCTTGTCAGGAAGATTGAAATGGTGCAAATATTTATCATCGCCGTAAAATCTTTCGCAAACAAGATATTTTGCGTCATGGCGAACGCCGTAGGCGGTGCGGGCGAGTTCGACAATGTCGGAGCATTTATATGGATACAGCCAGACGCTGTCCTGTAAATATCGGAAACCCAATTTTTTAAGCGAATCCCTGATCGCGTCGCGGCAGGATCGCCGCGTCTCGCGAACGTCAAAAATAACGATGCGCCATTTCTCGTCCCATTTTTTGGGCTTATCGATCGCCGCGAATTTAAGTTCGTATTTTGCCAGGGTCGCTCGGCCTTTTTCCGTTAATGCGTAGCGGGGGACGCCAAACTTATTGGTCAACTCAATGCATTTGCTGTCGCGCAATCGATTGATTACGGCGGAAACCGTTGAAGGATAAGCCCGTCTTTTGTATTTTCCCGGCTCGAACATGGCAAAGACCTGCCCCATTCCCGGGCAAACAAGCAAAATCGCAAACGCGCCGGCAAACCCGATGACCCTTAATGTTGTTAGAACGACCGGAACCATCTTTTCTTTGTTCATAGAGTTCATAGATAATATGTCTTCCTGTATAAATTATTTGCACGGATGATATTTCTCAAACACCCACGGTCGTGAGTTTTGGTAAGCCGTTTTCTCAAACTCACGACCGTGGGTATTTGGAAAATCGTTTCTTTAAACTCACGACCGTGGGTATATGGGAAGATGGGGGTAAAGAAGGCCGGCGACAGGTGCGTGTCGCCGGCGTGCGGTTGAAACGGCGTGTGGTCGGAATGGTGTGCGACTGAAACGATCAAAGCCGGGCGTGGGCGATATTTACATCGCGACCAAGGCGACTTCGGCGACCGGCGCGGCGAGGATGGCGATGAGTGCCGCGGCGGTGGTTGAGACGCCGGCGGAGATGAGGCCGTTTTTTAGGCCGAGCTTGATCCCGTCCTTGGTGTTGGTCACGCACATCTTGTAGCACCAGCCG
>CAIQCM010000049.1 GCA_903870305.1 uncultured bacterium | reverse complement strand
TCACCGCGACGATCCCGGCAATGAACGATCCGACCCAGACGAGCAACGATGCCGATGGAGAATTTGAAATTTTATCGAGCCATGGACGCATGAAATTTACCGTTGTTACAATATGCCTGTCATTGCGAGGAGTGAGCCGAAGCGAACGACGCGGCAATCCCATCGGAATATCACCATAGTTGCTATACCATCAAGATTGCTTCGTCGGCTTCGGCCTCCTCGCAATGACGGATACTATTGCACGACGATATTCACCAGCTTCCCTCCGGCAACGATAACTTTTTTAATCGTTTTCCCCTTTATCCATTCCTGAACTTTTAACGATTCAATGGCGCGAACCTCAAGGGCATCTGGCGCGAGTCCGTTAGGGACAACGATCCGATCGCGCACCTTGCCGTTAACCTGAACAACCATTTCAATTTCGGCATCAACGGTCAGCGCTTCGTCGAATGACGGCCACGGCTCGTAAGTGATTGTTTTCTTTCCGCCAAGCTTATGCCACAACTCTTCGCCCAAGTGCGGAGCGAACGGATAAACGATCTTCACAAAATCGCGCAGCACCTCCCCATTGATCTTTTCGCACTTTTCCGCGGCGTTAACAAAGATCATCATCTGCGAAATGGCGGTGTTGAACTTAAAGCCCTCAATGTCGGCGCCGACTTTTTTGATCGTGCGATGAAGTTCGCGCGCGAGCGCGGCGTCTTTAACTTTGGCATCAACTTTTTCCAAAAGCCCGTAGACACGATCGAGAAAACGTCGCACGCCGACAATGGACGCGGTTGACCATGGCTTCGCGTCCTCAAAGGGGCCCATGAACATTTCGTAAAGGCGAAGCGCGTCGGCGCCAAAGCGCTCGACGACCTCGTCGGGGTTTACGACATTGCCTTTTGATTTTGACATCTTTGTTCCGTCCTCGGCCAAGATGAGTCCCTGATTCGCCAATTTCTTGAACGGCTCTTTGCCCGGCACCAAACCCGCGTCGAACAACACCTTGTGCCAAAAGCGCGAATACAAAAGATGGAGCACGGCGTGTTCCGCACCGCCGACGTAATAGTCGACCGGCAACCAGTGCTTTAGCGCGTGGCTAGTGGCAAATTGCTCGTGGTTCCTTGGGTCGCAATAGCGCAAGTAATACCAGCTTGAACCGGCCCACTGCGGCATGGTGTTGGTTTCGCGCTTTCCGGGACCTCCGCATTTAGGACAAGTCGTGTTCACCCATTCGGTAATATTCACCAAGGGCGATTCGCCGGTGCCTGATGGCTCGTATTTTTCCACCGGCGGCAATTTGACCGGCAGTTCATCCTCCGGCACCGCGACGTTTCCGCATTTGGCGCAATGAATGATGGGAATGGGTTCGCCCCAATAACGCTGGCGGGAGAAAAGCCAATCGCGCAATTTATAATTGACCGTTCGCTTTCCTTTTCCCGCGGCAACCAACGCGTCGGTGATCTTTTGTTTTGCGTCTTCTGAAGAAAGCCCGTTCCATTCGCCGGAATTCACCATGACGCCCGGTTCGGTATATGCTCGCGTGTCGTCAAACGGAACGCCGGCGGGCGGCGCAATGACAAATTTAATTTGGCAATCGTATTTATGCGCAAAAGCGAAATCGCGCGTGTCGTGTGCGGGAACGCCCATGACCGCACCGGTTCCGTAATTCGGCAAGACATAATCGGCGATCCAAACAGGAATCTTCTCGTCCGTGAACGGGTGCCGCACATAAGCGCCGGTGAAAACGCCGGTCTTCTCCCCCTCTTCGCCGGTCCGGTCGAGGTCACTTTTCTCGCTCGTCCGTTTTATGTATTTTTCTACCACTTTGCGTTGGTCAGCTGTCGCAATCTTCGCCACGAGCGGGTGCTCAGGTGCAACAACAACATAAGTAACGCCCATGATCGTGTCGGGTCGCGTCGTAAAAACCGGTAAGTCGAATTCAAGCGCCGTCATAGCATCAGTATCTTCGCATTGTCCGCGGAACCCGATCTCCGTTCCTTCCGAGCGCCCAATCCAATTGCGTTGCATCGCTTTGATCGGCTCCGGCCAATCCAAGCCGTCCAAGTCGCTTTCCAAGCGATCGGCGTAAGCCGTTATTCGCAAAACCCATTGCCGCAAAAACTTTTTCACCACCTGTGTGCCGCAGCGTTCACACTTGCCGTTCACCACTTCTTCGTTGGCCAAGCCGGTCTTATCGGACGGACACCAATTGATCGGCATTTCGGCTTCATAGGCCAAACCCCGTTCGAATAGTTTCAAAAATATCCATTGCGTCCATTTATAATATTCCGGGTCGGTGGTATTTATTTCCCTGTCCCAATCATAACTAAAACCCAGCGCTTTGATCTGGCGGCGGAAATTATCGATGTTCTGCTTGGTAACGATCGAGGGATGAACACCGGTCTTGATCGCATAGTTTTCCGCGGGCAGTCCGAATGCGTCCCAACCCATCGGGTGCAAAACATTAAACCCTTCCATGCGCCGCTTGCGGGCCAAAATATCGGTGGCCGTGTATCCTTCCGGATGCCCCACATGCAAACCGGCCCCCGACGGATACGGGAACATGTCGAGGATGTAGAATTTTTCCTTTTTAGAGTTCTCCTCGGTCTTGAAGGATTTTTCCTTTTCCCAAACTTTTTGCCATTTGGGTTCAACTTTTCTGTGATCGAAGTTCATAATATGAAACATGAAGCATGAAACATGAAACATTCCGATTGAATCTGCGAGTATTTAATGTTTCGTGTTGTGTGTTTCATGTTTTATTCGATAGGCATGAAACATTCAAATAGTCACACAAAATCAAACATTTCGCAATGTTCCCCATAACATAGCAGCAATCTCATCAATTTGCTGAGAAAGCGATCCATATTCAACGGAATTCAAATATCCCTCCTTATAACAAAAGCTAATAAGATATTTCGATTCCTTTAGCGAGCCGAACGATATTTCTAAAAAATTTTTATGCACCTTGTCTTTGATCCGAGAATATCCTTCTATATAATTCAGGACAACTGATAGTGACGCCCGTCGAAATTGTGATGTAACGCCATATATTTCTTCACGAGGAAATTTTTTGGTTGCCGCATAAACATTATGGACATACTCGTCCATGAGACGCCTCAATCTTTGGTGATATGATTCTTCCATAATGTTTCATGTTGCGTGTTTCATGTTTCATTCGGCCCTACACCCCTCTGGCCAGTATTGTCTTTTCCAGCCGTCCCAAGGCGTGAATATACGCCGCGGTGCGGAGAGAAACTTTATGGTCGGAGTGAATGTTCCAAATAGCATCAAAATTTTCGACCATGATCGGCTCAAGCTTGGCAAGGACATCGGCCTCGCTCCAGGAAACACGGGCGAGATTCTGAACCCACTCGAAATATGAGACGGTGACGCCGCCGGCGTTCGCCAAAATATCGGGAACGACCGGGATGCTCTTGGCGATCAGGATTGTTTCCGCATCCACAGTCACGGGGCCGTTCGCAAGCTCGATGATCGCGCGCGCGGATATGCGCGGCGCGTTCTCGGCCGTAATAACGCCCTCAAGCGCGGCCGGAACCAAAATATCGCAATTGATCTCCAGAAGCTCGGCGTTCGTGATCGGGCGTGAGAGAGGAAAACCGGCGAGCGTGCCATGTTCTTCTTTCCACAACGATACTTCGACCGGATCCAATCCGCCTTCATTCACGATCCCGCCCTTTGAATCGGAGAGGGCGATTATCTTATAGCCGGCCTCTTGCGCAAGACGGGCAAAATGATAACCGACATTCCCGATCCCTTGCACGGCAACGCGCGTATCATGGGCGCGCAAATTAAGTTTGGCGACCATTTGATCAAGCACATAAAATCCGCCTTGCCCGGTCGCAGCCCCACGCCCTTCCGAGCCGTAGAGCGCGAGCGGCTTTCCCGTGAAAGCGCCAAAAGTATTTTCTTTTGAGAGTTTTGATATTTC
>CAIQCM010000048.1 GCA_903870305.1 uncultured bacterium | reverse complement strand
TGGAAACGATGGCGTAAGAACTCTCTGATCCAATGCTGGGCGGAGTGGTTGCTAAAGTCGCCTTTGGCGCGGCAAATACCAACGTTAATAAAATTAAAGTTGTGCTTAAAGCGATTTTCTCGATCATTCTCATAGATATAGTATATCATTTTAATGACCGCATGCCGAATCGCCATCAATTGAAAACAAGTAAGATAAAAAAACCGCTCCGATGGCCATCGGAGCGGTTTTTTAAAAAAGGTATTTTATTAATTTCTGGCCACGATCTTTCTTTGGATCGCGTAGAAAAGAAGCGAGAACGCCGCGAGCGCCGAGGCAAAGGCGATGAACGAAAGGCCGTTTGTCGAAGGATCAAATCCCGTTTTAGGCAAAGCCGGCACAGCCCGCGACGCCACGATAACGGTGGCAATGGCAATGTCGCGCACGGTCATGCCGCTCCCCGAGCCGCTCGCGATCGCGGTGTTGGTGGTGGTCTTACTGAGGTTGGAGGAGCAGGTATAGGTCCATGTTTCCGAGGGGTCAAGCAAAGAGTCACCGTTGACATCGCCGGAAACAAACTTCATGGGGGCGCACTTGTCATCGGTTAAAGTGACATTGCCCAAAGGAACCGTGCCCGGGTTGGTTATTCTTTCGGTGTATGTGACCGTTCCGCCGCCCGCGAGAAGCGCGAGCGGTGAAGGGATCTTGGTGAGGTGGATCAAAGGCGGAACAACCGGCTCGCCCACCACGACGGTGGCGGTCGCCACATCTGTCGCGGTTATGCCGTTAGCTATGCCGGTCGCGACCACAACGTTGGTCGTGGTTTGCGTCAAGTTGGTTTGGCAGGTATAAGTCCAGGTTTCACTGAGATCGAGTTTATTATCATTATTGGTGTCGCCGGAAACGCGGTTAAGGGCGCTGCAGGCGTTGTCGATCATCGTGATATTTCCGACTGGAACGGTGCCGATATTTTTGAGCGTATAAGTATAGGTGACGCTGCCCGGACCGGTGGGGAGTGCCAGCGGACTTGGGACTTTGACAACGTCGATCAAGGGCGGCGCCAAGGGGACGGCGACGGCGGGCGCGCCCGTGTAGGTGTTCGTAAGAACGCAGATATTGGTGTTCCCGGGATTAAGGGCGATGCCGCCGGTTGCGTCGCAGTCGCCGGAAAAACTTTGGGCGTAATTGGGGTCGGCGGTTTCGGTCACGCGGTACACGCCGGCCGGCGCCGGGAACATATTGGTCGCGCCGGAAACCACCGGCACGCCGTTAACGAAGAGCGGAAAATCGGCGACGGTCTTGGCGCCGCCTTTTCCGTTCACCACCATTTTAACCACCGTGATCGTTGCCGGGCCTTTTGACGATCCTCCGGCGGCAGCTGCCGCGCAGGTCGGACCGCTCACGGCGTTGTTATTGAGCGTAATTGCGGCTGTTTGGGTCATGGCCCTGCCGTTCAAGCTCGCGCCGCTGTTCATGGTGATCGCGGTGAGCGCGAGGATGTTTCCTTCAAAAGCGGTCGTCGTGTCAATGGTTGCTGATGAAACGACCCGCCACCAAATATTGCACGGATCGCCGCCGGTCACCGATGAGCCGGGCGAGGTGATGAGTGATGAGGCGGATTTAAAGATCCAAACGCCGGAACCGGTCAGAGTGAGATTTCCGGTCAAGGTGAAGGCGGGGGAGCAGTAAACGCCAGCCACTAACGGAGAAACCAATGCCAGGTCTTGTGGCGCCACATAGGTGGTCGTGCATCCCTGGTCGAGTGTCGTGAAAGCGGCGGTGTTGGCCGCTTGGGCCGCCGCTGCATTTACATTGGCATCATTCACCGTGCCGGGCGAGACAATGCCGGGCGGGAAGCCGGTGACATGTGGGGGAACGCCGATCGACGGGCTGACGCCCAGGTCGCCGGAAACGGTGGTGTTGCCCGTGTTAGTTACGATCGAGCCGGCGACAATGGAATAACTGGCAGCCCCGCCCAGGCCCGGGGAGGTGGCCGCATGCGCGGCGATCGGTCCGAAGAGACCGAGTGCGAGCGCGAGACAAGCAAAAGCCCCGGCTATGTTTGTTAATATCCTCATATTGAGTTTAGCGACTGGCGGGCATTATATTTAAAAATTTGATGCCACAGGAGCTAATAAAAATAATACAAAATCATTATATCACATATATCATGGTAGGCGACCGTTTTCATTGGGCTGTGGATAACCATGGTCGATGGTAATTTTTTTCTGTAGAAAAAGTATTCATGCTATAATTTCTTTATGCCTGAACCCCTCGTCCCAAACGACCTGTCGGAAAAACAGCTTAAGTGGGGGTATTGGTTTGTCACCCATAAGCTCAAGCTGCGCCTCGCTCTTGAGATCGTGCTCGCCGTTTTTTCCACGGTCG
>CAIQCM010000047.1 GCA_903870305.1 uncultured bacterium | reverse complement strand
GCGACAGCCGCTTATCAGGTGGAAGGCGATAACGAGCACTCGGACTGGTGGAAATGGGAAAAGGACAATCCGACGCGCGTGCGCGCCCCCTCGGGGGTTGCCGTCGACCATTACCATCGCTACGAGGCGGACCTTAACATGGCCAAAGAATTGAACACCGGCTTGTACCGCTTTTCGATTGAATGGGCGCGGATCATGCCGCACGAGAATGCGATTGACCGCCATGAACTTGAACATTACGGCAACATGCTGCGCGCCTGCCGTGTTCGAGGAATAAAAACCATGGTCACGCTTCACCACTTCACTCTGCCGCAATGGCTCGCAGACAGGGGCGGTTGGGAATATTCGGGCGCCGCGCGCGCTTTTGCCGATTACGCGAAGATCCTTGCAGCCGAATACTTCGATCTGGTCGATTATTGGCTAACGATAAACGAGCCTATGGTCGTGGTGTCCCAGGGTTATGTCACCGGCGTTTGGGCACCGGGAAAAAAGAACTATCTGGCCGCCTATGTCGTCTACCGACATTTGATCGCCGCGCACAAAGCGGCGTATAAAGCGATCCACGCCGAAGCGAAGAAGCGCGGAAAGCCGGTTGCGGTGGGCGCCGCTAACAATCTAATTTCGCTTTCGGCCTACAACCGCCATCGCTTCGCCGACCGCTGGTACGTTTCGTTCATGGACTGGATCTGGAACCACGCTTTCATCGACGCGACCAAGGGCACCCATGATTTTCTGGGCGTGAATTATTATTTTCACCAGCGGATCGATCCGGGGAAAAAACGGATCATGGGGGTTATTGTCGACATTCGCGAAGAACAGCGCGACATGAGCGACATTGGCTGGGAAGTTTTTCCATCCGGGCTTTTCGACGCGCTTTTGGATTTCTCCAACTACAAATTGCCGATCATCATAACAGAGAACGGGATCGCCACCCGTAACGACGATCGCCGCGCCCGCTACATCGTTTCCTATATTAAAGAGCTGTATCACGCTATTGCCGCCGGCATCGACGTGCGCGGTTATTGCTATTGGTCGCTTCTGGACAACTTTGAGTGGGAAAAGGGCTTTAGCGCCAGTTTTGGGTTGATTGAGGTAAAGCAGCCGTCTTTGGAGCGTTCATTCAAACCATCGGCCAAGGTTTATGCCCAGATCGCCAAAGAGAACGGCATTCCGCACGACCTTCTGCGATTTGTCGGACACGGGGCGAAACTGTAGGATGGAGCATGAAGCATGAAACATGGAGCATGAAGCATCCTGTTAAGCAATATTCAATAAGAATGTTTCATGTTGCGTGTTTCATGATTCATGATAAATATGCGTGAAATCGTTCTCGACATTGAAACCCAGAACATCTTTGAGCGCGGCAACCGCGACGCGTCGAAACTCAAGATATCTTTCGTCGGCATTTTTGATTACGCGACCGGCCAGTACGAAGGATTTTTTGAACAAGATCTGCCGCGGCTTTGGCAAACGCTTGAACAATGCGATCGCTTGATCGGCTATAACATCAAGGGTTTTGACATTCCCGTCATGAACGCGCACTATGCGGGGGATTTAACCAAATTAAATCAGCTCGACCTTATGGAAGAGGTCGCCAAGCACACCGGCTTTCGTCTTAAGCTCGACGACCTGGCGCAAGCCACCTTGGGGGTGGGGAAGTCGGGGAGCGGGTTGGATGCGGTCAAATACTACCACGAAGGCCAACTCGATAAGCTCAAGGAATATTGTTTGCAGGACGTGAAGGTCACCAAACAGCTTTACGAACACGGCCGCATGCACGGCAGCGTCTGCTATGTTGATCGCTTTAAGAACGAAAAGATCGTCGTGCCGGTCAACTTCATGCCGACCAAAATAATCAAACAAGCGATGAATTTATCTTTAGGATTTTAATAATATGGAAATTGAATCACATGAGCAGAATGTGCAATGGGACATGAAGACGCGACTGGCTTTTCAAGCCAAGCTTTGCGAAATGATGAGCGCCGGCGATCTTGAAAAATGGATCGCAAGATACGGAAAACTTTTTCACGATATGTTGGAAGAAGAAACGCGGCCGGGAGAAGTATCGTTAAAAGACCGGGTTTACCAAGAGCTTGAAGCAAATTGGGATGCGCCCAGCAGCAAGGAATCACCCTTGGTGAGGCAGATCGCCGATGAATTGCAATCGCGATATGACGTGGGCAACCAAGCCGAACCCGACGAAGAAACGTTTGAACGCGCGGCATAAACAAAAGACCGTCTCGATCACCATCGGGACGGTCTTTGATATTAATATTCTATTGTAATTTTTTCGATATTCTTTGCCAAGCCGGCATGAAGGTGGCCCAGGGGATGATCGAAAGAACCAGGGTCAAAAGTATCCCCGGTTCATGGAAAAATTGGCTGGCCAAAAAGATCGCCAGCGTAAAGTTCATATAGGTGAGCGAAATGGAAGCGGTTTGCTTGTCTTCGCGCGATTTCCACCAGAAGATGAAATATCCGGCCAAATGCAGAGCAAGATAAAAGGCATAGAGGCCGATGAGGATGAGAAGAAAACGCCCGATGTTCGACGACAAGCTTAGGATCGAGGACGCTTGGTTGGAGACGGCGCCGATGATGAGCAGGCCCAAAAGCAAGGTTGAAAGCGGCTTGGTTTTAGTTTTTACCTTATCGATTGTTTTGGGAACAATGGCGCGGACAATGAGCGCCAAAGCGAACGGGATGAAAATAACCATTACCAATTGTTTGAACATGTTCATGATATCGACCGAGATATGCGCGCCGAAAAGGAGTTTGGTGAGAAGAGGAACGGTAAAGGGGGCGAGCAGTGAGGTGGTGACGGTGAGCACCATGGCGATCGACTGCCTGCCGCCCGCGATCTCCACAAGCAAAGGCGCGGTCATGCCGACCGGCATGGCGGCAAGAAGGAACAAGGCAAAACCAAAGTCAGTGTGCCACGGCAAGCCAAAGAGCCAGACGATCGTCGGAAAGCCGAGCAGCATCATTAGGTTCGCGAGCAGCAAGAATTTCCAGTCCTTAAGGTGCGAAAGAACGATCTTTGGTTCGATCTTAAGGCAAGACAGGAAAAAGATGATCTGCAGGAGAAGGGTGTTCACCGCGACCAGCACATGCGCCTGCGGCACGAAAAGCCCAATAAGAAGCGACACCACGGCGGTAATGAGGTAGGTTTGCGAAAGAATTTTCTGAAGCATAGTTAGCAATTATAGCCGTTTGCGCTGGAATTGCGTATGGATAAAGGCAATCCGATGTTGAGGTTTACGACCGAAACAGTCAATGGTATAGTGTTTTGGCGTATGGACAAACTTGACCAAATTTTACAGGTCGTCGGCGAGAACCAGAAAACACTGGCCGGTATTGATATTCGTTTGACTAATCTTGAAGTTGGTTTGAACAAGCTTGATTCTCGCGTTAGTCGCCTCGAAGACAATGTGACCGGAATCAATACGCGTTTAATGATTGTTGAAGACCAAGAAGGAAGAATTGCGCACATTGAAGAGGTTGTTGATCGGACTTTCATAAAAATTGATGATTTTATGGTTGTCTTGAATCGTCATGAATCGGAAATCGCTGCTCTTGGCATGAAATATACGCGTTTGGAAGATCGGGTGGTGACCCTTGAATCGCAATCCAATGCGTGATAAGATTGTCGGGCTGTATCGTATCGGGCTGTATCTTCGCTCGCTTCGGCTCGCTCGATACAGGACCTCGCTCGGAGAAAGCGCGAAAAATAACGCGCGATCCAATTGTTTCACAATTTACCGTTTGCCTCCGTCTGTTGTCAGCTCGAATTTCGATTCGGCTAACAACAGCCGTCGACAAACGGAAAATCACTGCGGTGATTTTGATCGCGCGTTATTTTTCGCGCTTTCCATCCTCGCATCGGGCTGTAGTTCAGTTGGTAGAACGCACGGTTCGGGACCGTGAGGTCGTGGGTTCGAGCCCCGCCAGCCCGATAAAACGCTTCCGCAAGGGAGCGTTTTTGAGTTATCAAATGTCGACTATGTTAAAAAATGTTTTATGTTGCGTGTTTCATGTTTCATGAGATCGCATCTGGCCAAAATAGAGGATTTTCGCTACACTTGAGGCCGATGGATTTAAGCATTGTCATTGTCACTTGGAACAACGAGCGCGAGATCGGCCCCTGTTTGCGGTCGGTTTTTTCGTGCGCCGAGGGGCTTAAATGCGAGGTATTTGTTGTTGATAACGGCTCGAGTGATGGGACGCGTGAAGTTATCGAAACGGCCGTGGATCCCGGTGTTCGCCGGGATGACGTAAAAATTAAGACGATCTGGAATGATAAGAATACCGGCTTTGCGGCGGCGGTGAACCGGGGGATCCAACAAAGCACGGGGGAGTATGTTTTGCTGTTAAACCCGGACACCGAGCTGATGCCGGGGTGTTTGCAAACGATGTTGCAATATTTGCGGTCGCATTCCGACGTCGGCGTTTCCGGCGGGAAGATATTGAACACGGATGGGTCGCTGCAGGGTTCGGTGCGGCGGTTTCCGACGGCATGGGATCAGGCGGTGATCCTCTTGAAGATGCACAATTTCTTTCCCAAGATCGTGGCAAAGTATTTTTGCGAAGGATTTAATTACGATGTTGAGCAAGAAGTCGATCAGGTGCGCGGCGCGTATTTTTGGGTGAACCGGAAGTTGATCGACGGGATCGGCTTGCTCGACGCAAAAAGTTTTTTCTGCTGGTTCGAAGAGGTTGATTATTGCCGCCGCGCCAAAGACGCCGGCTTTAAAGTGATGTACGTTCCTTCGTCGGTCGCGCGGCATGCGGGCGGCGCCAGTTTTGCCCAAGAGCCGTCGGTGCAAAAACAGCGCTGGCTTAACCGTAGCATGCGCAATTATTTCAGAAAGCACGGCACGGCCTTTGATGTAATTGTCGTCACACTATTATCGCCGGTCTCGCTCGCTCTTGCTTACTTGGTCCAGCGCTTTAAGATCAAACCCCGCAAATATGTCTAAAGTCGCGGTTCAGCTTTTGTCATGGAACGGCGAAAAGCATCTTCGCGCCTGTCTTGATTCGCTCGCAAAGCAAACCTTTGCCGATTTTGAGTTGTTGGTTTTGGATAACGGCTCGACCGACGGGTCGGTTTCAGCGATCGAAAACGCGCTAAAGACGTTTCCTCGTCAATCGCGCTTTATTAAAGAAGAAAAAAATCTCGGTTTTGCCGGCGGCCATAACGCGCTTTTCGCGCTCGCACAAAGCGAATACGTTTTTTGCGTGAATCAAGACGTGGTCGTTGCTGAAGATTATCTGGAGCGCGTCATGGAATTTTTCGACCGCTCGCCGGGCGCCGGTTCGGCCTCGGGCGTGTTGCGACATGCTGACAACGGCATTGATACCGCCGGCTTGAAAAAAACGTGGTATGAAAAAGTTGTTGACATAACCAAAGCGCCGCCAACCGACGAAACCAATGTTTTCGGCGTTTCCGGCGCTCTGCCGGTTTATCGCCGCGTCGCCGTACTCGATGTTTCTCCCGACGGGAAATTGTTTGACGAAGTATTTTTCGCTTACAAGGAAGATGTCGATCTGGCTTGGCGGCTAAAGATTTTTGGTTGGAATTCTTGCGTCATAAGCGCGGCGCGTGCCACGCACGAGCGTGGTTTCGGTTCCGACAAGAAGTGGGACGCGGCGCAATATTCAAAACAAAAACTTTCTTCGCGCAATCATCTTTTAACGCTCGTAAAAGATCTGCCGTCGCGCGAGGCGTGGCGCTGGCCGGCCATCGTCATCTACGAATTGGGGAAAGCCGCGTATTTGGCCGTCTTTGTTCCCAAAGCGCTCGGG
>CAIQCM010000046.1 GCA_903870305.1 uncultured bacterium | reverse complement strand
GCCGGGATACTTGGCGCGGACTATGTCCTCAAAGATCTTGTCTTGCGGCGCTTCGGTGTGGACCAAGTACACGTGTTTCAAACCATGCAGTTCGGAAAGATAATTCAACAACTCGGCTTGGTCGGCGTGCGCGGAAAATTCGGCGAGCGTGATGACCTTGGCTTTGACCTCGCGCGATTCGCCTAGGATGTTGACCGGGCTCACGCCGTCTTGAAGTTTGCGTCCGAGCGTATTTGCCGCTTGATAACCGGTGATAAGGACGAAATTATTCGGATCGCTGACGCCATTCAACAAGTGGTGGCGAATGCGTCCGCCTTCGCACATCCCGGAAGCGGAGATGACCATGAACGGGCCGGGTTTTGAATTTAACGCTTTTGACTCTTCAATTGTGCGCACATAAACCAAATCGTCAAAGATGAACGGCTTTTCTCCCTTCACGCCAAAGTCATTCCATGTCGCTTGGTTATAATCCTCGGTATGCCGATTGAAGACATCGAGGATATTTACCGAGAGAGGGCTGTCGATATAAACCGGAATGTCGGCGGTCTTATTTTGGTCATGAAGCTTGTGCAATGCGTAGATCAGCTCTTGCGTCCGACCGAGCGAAAAAGCCGGCACGATCATCTTGCTCTTCTTCGCCACCGCTTCGGCGATGATGCTCGCCAACTCGTTGCCCGCGTCGGAAAACGGCTGATGATTGCGGTCGCCGTAAGTGCATTCCATTAGGAGCGCATCGACCGGTTCCGCCACCGGTTCGGGCGTGTGCATGAGCGGCACGTTGACGTTCCCGAGGTCGCCGGTGAAAGCGACGGTCTTGGCAACGCCGCCTTCGGTTACTTGAACAACAATGACCGCTGAGCCAAGAATATGCCCGGCGTCATAAAGCTTGAAACGAATAGTATCGGAGAGTTTGGTCCAAGCATTGGTCTTGCGGCAATAATCGACCGCGACAAATCGCTCGGCGCAGGCCGCGACATCGTCTTCGTTATAAAGCGGCACGGCGGGCTTGGCGCCCATGTCCAAATGGCTATTCAAATACTTGGCGTCTTCTTCTTGGATCTTTGCCGAATCCATCATGATGAGTTTGGCAATCTCGGCGGTGGCGCTTGTTGAATATATCTTGCCCGCGAACCCGTTTTTGACCAGCACCGGCAAGGTGCCGCAATGGTCGGCATGGGCGTGCGAAAGAATGACTGCATCGATCGTCGCGGCGTCAAAAGGCAAGACGCGATTCATTTGCTCCGACTCTTGCCGTCGCCCTTGATAGAGCCCGCAATCCAAAAGCAGGCGAAAGCCGTTCGCTTCAATAAGATGCTTGGAGCCGGTAACATTTTCCGCCGCGCCGTAAAAAGTGATCTTCATATTATTCTAGTGTAGCAACTTATTATAAAAAATTACACTTGATGGGACCGAAGATAAAATTCATTTTTTGAGACGAGGACTGTTTGAGCGTAGGAACCGCTATGCCGTTGCCTAGCGAGTTCCGCAGTCCAAAAAATGAATTTTATCTTCGGTCCACGGGGAACGAAAAAAGCCGCTCGGTAAAAGCGGCTTCTTGGTCAATTATCGCTGTTCAACCGTTTCGATAACGTACTGCCCCTTCTCGCGCCATTTACCGGCGACGAGGATGTATTTTTCACCGCGCTTCACGAGATGCAGCGTCTTCACTTTATTATGCATGGCGGCGATGAGTTTTTGCAGATCTTTCATTTTGGGAACAATGACGGGAATGACGCCCCAAGAAAGAACAACGGCGCCGGCGGCCGTGTCGTCGGGGACCACGGCGTAGATCGGGAGTTCGGGGCGGACGCGTGCGATGTAGCGCGCGCTGGCCCCCGAGGTGGTGGCGACGATGATCGCGGAGGCGCGGATCTTCTCGGCCAAGATGGCGGCGGAACCCGCAATGCCGCGGCGGATGCTTTCGTGGGCCGTCGAGAGCTCCGGCGGCAGATCGTCAAAATGCGACTTCTCCGTTTCTTCGGCGACCGCGGCCATCATTTGCACCGCTTCGACCGGATATTTTCCGTTCGCCGTTTCGCCCGAGAGCATGATCGCGTCGGCATGATCAATGATCGCGTTCGCCACGTCGGAGACCTCAGCGCGAGTGGGGCGCGGGTTCCTGATCATTGAGTCGAGCATTTGAGTTGCGACCACGACCGGTTTTCCCGCTTTAAGGCATTTGGCGACGATCGTCTTTTGCACGACCGGCACTTGTTCGGCCGGGATCTCGATCCCCAGGTCGCCGCGCGCCACCATGACGGCGTCGGTCGCTTCCAAGATGGCGTCAAAGTTAGCGACCGCTTGCGGCTTTTCAATTTTTACAATTATCTTAGGCGCCAGTTTGTCGTTCCCCAGGATCTTTCGGAGCTTGATGACATCCGCGGCTTCGCGCACAAAAGAAAGCGCCACCCAACTGGCTTTCATCTTGACGGCGAACTTGGCGTCGGCAACGTCTTTGGCCGTGATCGAGGACTGCTGCAGGTCAGAGTCCGGCAAATTGATCCCCTTATTCGACTTAAGCAAGCCGGCGGTGCCGATCTTCGCGGTAACGCGATGTCCGGAAACAGAAACAACGGTCGCGTCCATGAGCCCGTCGTCAAAAAGCATGCGCTCGCCCGATTTAACGTCCTCATGCAATTTTTTATAGCCGACGGGGATGTATTTTGGAAGCTTGTCGGCGGGGTCGGTCGAAAAAACGACCGTGGCGCCGGAAACCAGTTCTACGCCCTCGTCGGGCAACTTGGCGACGCGGATCTTGGGGCCTTGGAGGTCGATCAGGATGCCGACCGAGGTCTTGGCGGACTCCGCTGCGGCGCGGATGTTTTTGATGTTAGCCGTGTGGCTCGCATAGTTGCCGTGCGACATGTTGGAGCGCGCGACGTTCATGCCCGCTTTGATCAGCTTCGAAATGACGGCGGGCTGACTCGACGACGGTCCGATGGTGCAGATTATCTTGGTTCGTTTCATGGTCTTGTATTGAATTATTAATCATCTACGGCAATGAGTTTATCATGCCGTTAAAAATTTTAAAACCCCCATAATTCCACTCTTACGAATTTACGAATCTATTACAAAATTACGAATAGACGGAGGCCTATTCGTAATTTCGTAACTAATTCGCGTATTCGTAAGACCTATTGTGGCGATTCGGCCAGCGTTATCGTAACCGTTTTGGTGTCACCCTTATGATAAACCTTGAACGATATCGTATCCCCCACCTTTTTCTTCACGATCGCGGAAACAAGCGTATGGTCGGCATCGATCTTCACGCCATCGGCTTCGAGAATGATGTCGTTGTCCATGATCCCGGCTTTGTCAGCCGGCGAGCCGGGGACAACGGCCACCTGCCCGGGATCGGTGCCGCGCGAAACAAGGGCGCCGTATGAAAAGGGCAATTGATTTTGCTTGGCAATGTCAGCGTTCAAAATTACGTAGCGCACGCCAAGGTAAGGGCGGATGATGCGGCCAAACTTTTGCACAGACGCGATCGATTGCTTGGCAATGTTAATAGGGATGGCAAAGCCGACCGATTGGCCCTGCTGCGAGACGGCAGTGTTCACCCCGACCACCTGCCCCGCGAGGTTCAAGAGCGGACCGCCGGAATTCCCCGGATTGATGGCGGCGTCCGTTTGAATGGCCTGATCAATGACCTCGCTTCCGCCCATGTCGCCGGCGGTGATCTTGCGGTTCACCCCCGAAACAATGCCGCGGGTGACCGAATTGGAGAATTCGCCCAAAGCATTCCCGATCGCCACGACCGTGTCGCCCAGCTGCAGCGTGTCCGAGTCGCCGAGCAAAAGCGTCGGCAAGTTTTTACCGTCGATCTTAATAAGCGCCAGATCGATCGCCGTATCCTTTGCCAAAACCTTGGCATCGTGCTTGCTGCCGTCGGACAAGACAACGGTGTAAGTCGCGCTCGTATCATCGACAACGTGCCGATTGGTCACGATCAAACCGTCCGGCGAAATAATAAAGCCGCTGCCGCCGCCGACGTCTTGTTTTTGGGTGGGCGCATTCGTGCTTCCGTCCGAATTTCCATTGCCCATGTCGAACGAGAACGGACCAAGATTGAAAATATCGTTTGGCTGCGCCACCGAGACCTCTTTTGAGATGACGATCGAGACGACCGCGGGCGTCACCTTTTTGACCATAGCGGAAAGCGATTGATCCTCAGTGGCCGGCGCGGGGGTTATTTTTGCGTCCGGTGTTTTAACGACCGGCGCTTTGGCGATTTGTTGCGCGTTCGACGCGTTCCCGTAAATGCTCGCGGCCGTGTAAAGTCCGACCACACCGCCGGTTACCCCGCCCATGAGCATGCCGCCGAGGAGGGAGATAATTATTATTTTTTTGATAGAATAAAAATTTTGATTATGCATAGATACTTGGTTAATATCTAATATCTAACGACTAATATCTAATCCGACGACAAACCGGATTAGAAATTAGATATTAGGTATTAGATATTAGGCGCTGTTTGCTCTTCTTCCTTTTCTTCGGCGCCGAAAGGAGGGCGCCTAATTCTTTGGCAAACTCGTCAACGTCCTCAAATGAACGATAAACCGAGGCGAAACGGATATAGGCGACCTTGTCGAACTTTTTAAGACAGTCCATGACGATCTCGCCAATCTCGCTTGAAGTTATCTCATCGCGCTTGGTGCGACCGAGCCGCAATTCAACTTCGCCCAAGAGTTTTTGAAATTGATCCTCGGTGTACGGCCGCTTTTCGAGCGCCTTGCGCAGGCCCGAAGCGAGCTTTTCGCGCCGGTACATTTCGCGCCGGCCGTCGCGCTTAACGACCGCGAGGTCGAGGAGCTCGATGCGTTCGACGGTCGAAAAGCGATGGCCGCATTTTTCGCATTCGCGGCGGCGGCGGATGCCAATGCCGTCTCCCGTGAGGCGGGAGTCGACGACCTTGG
>CAIQCM010000045.1 GCA_903870305.1 uncultured bacterium | reverse complement strand
GTCGGGGTATTGAAGCGAAAGGTTGGGCGAAGAATATGTGTCCCAAACAATGTCAATCGGCACCTGTGCGGGCGCGATTGCTTTTTTAGAAAGCGCTTGAAGGGTTTTAAAATCCATCACTTCGCCCGAGAGATCGGCGTTCTGTTTTTGCGCTTCCGTGAGCCGGTCGGCGAGCGCTTGTGCATAGTTAACCGCCGCGGTCGTCTTTTCGCTCATGAGCAAAGCCGCAGCCAGGCAGCCGATGGTCAAAAAAATAAGAATAACGGCGATTGCAATCAATCCATGATGCGAACGATGCGTAACCGGCGCGGCGGACGGGAGAACGGGCGCAGCGACGAATTGAACTTTTTTAGCCGTTCTCTTCACGGTCTTTTTTAACGGAGCGCTTGGCATAAGGTGCGAGATAAAAATGATGATGAATCATTATAACACAAAAATAAAAATCCCGTCTTACGACGGGATTTTTATTATGGGTCGGGAGGGGATCGAACCCTCGACCTAAGGATTAAGAGTCCTCCGCTCTACCGGCTGAGCTACCGACCCGGACGAGTTATTAGTTATTGGTCGCTAGTTACTAGTTAACGACGACCAATTTCTTCTTTGCGCCCTGAGGGATTCGAACCCCCAATAGCAGGTTCGAAGCCTGCCGTGATATCCATTTCACTAAGGGCGCTTATAAACAAAACGCCTTCTCTCAAGGCGTTTTCAATTTAACAGATATTACTGCTTAGTTCAAGCCCTATGCCACCTCCGCCGGCAAATAGGCCTTGGCGATGTCTTTTGCGATCAATCCTTGGCTCACGAGTTCGCGCAAGTTCTGCGAAAGCGTGAACATGCCGGAAGACAGGTTGGTCTGCATGACGTTGGGGATCTGCGCCGTCTTGTTCTCGCGAATGAGGTTCCCCACCGCCGGCACGTTCAAAAGCACTTCGCGCGCCGCCACCCGCCCTCCGCCTTCGCGCGGCAACAGGTGCTGGGAGATGACGGCCTTTAACGAAAGCGCCATTTGCGAGCGGATCTGCGTTTGCTGGAACGGCGGGAACGAATCGATGATGCGGTCGATCGCTTGCGCCGCCGACGGCGTGTGCAAGGTCGAAAGCACCAAGTGGCCGGTCTCGGCGAGGGTGAGCGTGGTGGCGATCGTTTCCGGGTCGCGCATTTCTCCAACCATGATCACGTTGGGGTCTTGGCGCAAAACATGCTTAAGACCGTCGCCGAAAGTGCGCATGTCGCCGCCCAATTCGCGCTGGGTGAGTTTCGCCTTTTTCGAAGTAAAGAGAAATTCAATAGGGTCTTCGAGCGTCGTGATCGAAACCGGCTGTTCGTTGTTGATGCGCTCGATCATTGAGGCCATGGTCGTTGATTTTCCGCTCCCCGTGGGACCGGTGATGATCACAAGTCCGCTATGGGCAAGTACGAGGTCGGCCACGATATCCGGAATGAGCAGGTCGTGGAACGACGGTATGATCGAAGGGATGACGCGAGCGACCAAGGAAACATTGCCGCGCTCGTAACAAACGTTCACGCGAAAACGGAAACCGCTCATGTCATAAGAAAAATCCAGGTCGCGTTCGCGCTCGAACCGCTCGCGCTGTTCCGAAGTAAGGACGCGCCAAAGCACGCTTTCGATCGTCTTGGTATCGATCGCGTCCTCGTCGGTCCTGATCAGTATTCCGTCGATGCGCAGAACAGGCGGCAAGCCGACGACGAGGTGCAGGTCGGAGGCCTTGTTGTCGAGCGCGACTTTGAGGATGGTCTGAAGGTCGATCATAGTTCC
>CAIQCM010000044.1 GCA_903870305.1 uncultured bacterium | reverse complement strand
TCCAGTTGGACTAGCTCATGATCAAGTCCGTCAAGTTTGGCTTGAAGATCGTTTACGCGCTTGATTGCGTCTTCTTTCAACTTCCCGCACTGCTTGGTCGCGTTCGTGAGCGCGGTTTCGATGAAGAGGTCACGCTCCTTGCCTTTTTTGGCCAAGCCGGGTTCGATCGTGGTCGCATAAAAATCCTTATCGCTTATGCTCGGGTTGTCGATTAGCTTAAAATATTCGGCGATCATGGCCATGTTGCGCGAGATCGTGAGCAAGCGTTCGCGATCGACCGGCAGATTGGTCAACTCAGACAAGATCGCAGCGTCATTGTCAATATCATGCGCCTCGCCCAGAGCGGTTTCAAGTTCTTTGGCCGTTTGCTCGCGCTCGGAAGCGATGTTGCGCTGCGGCTCATGATCCCGGCCGGCTCCGGCGAGCGCCGCGCCCAAAGCCGCGCCCGCGATGGCGCCCGCTAATATCTTTTTCCCTGTCTTTATATCAATGACATCGGCATCGGGTTTTTTCGGCTCGGCTCCATATCGCTTGCCGGTTATGGGCGACTTGTCCGCCTGGACCATGCCGATCGCGGCAAAAAGCCCGTTGGTTGTCCACGGAATTTCGCCCGCCGCCATGCTGGCGACGACCGCTTTGGTGATCGCCGGCCCCTCCAGATCATCAAACCTCTTTTGCCCCTCGGCGCTTACGTTCGTATATTTTTTGGTGTCCTTGTTTTGCACCGAGCCGTGCTTTACCAGTCCGCGGTACAGGTCGAGATCGCACTCGGTCGTTTCCGCTTTGTCTTTATCCAATGATTCGGTCCAATACAAGTTCAACTGATAAAGGTCTTCGTCGCGATCGCCGGTCAGTTTATGGATGCGGGTTTTGTCGACGGTGCGCCCCAGCTCTTTCTTTAGTTCGGTCGCTTCTGCTCCTTCTACTTTTGTGATCTTGATCGGTTCGCCCGCGCCTATCCTGCCCGCCACGATCTCGTTGAGGTCGTTCAATAATTCACCGCTCTGCGTATTGATCTTTCTGAGCGTATCACGCGCCCGCTCGATATCCTTTTTTTCTTTCGCATCATCGCCGCTTTTATCCGGTTCAACACGGACATCAACATCCGGATCCATGTCGGCGTTGGGTCCGGCTCCGGGTTCAAAATCGCGGTTAATTCTTGGCCTTGCGGTCATAGATCATTTCTTTAATTATCTGATGAACATCGGCGGTTTTTTCGCGTTCAACGCGTTCCAGAATGGATTTAACCAGATCGGCTTTTTTTATTTGAATGGCCCGGAGCTCCAACGAGAACACGCGGTAGGCGTCCGCCACCTGTCTTAAGACCTCGTTCATTGCGGTCGTGTCCGGCATAGTATGGTATTATAGGATCAAACTATGGAAAAAACAATCAGGCCAAAGCCCGTTGTTCTTATTGTCTTGGACGGCTGGGGGGTGGCGCCGGATTCGGCCGGAAACGCCATTACCGCCGCCAAAACGCCGGTTCTTGATCGGCTGGTCTTGGGGTATCCGTCCATGACGGTCGCCGCCGCTTCTTCCGAGGTGGGGTTAAATTGGGGCGAGATGGGCAACTCGGAGGTCGGGCACCTTAATATCGGCGCCGGCCGCGTGTACTATCAAACCTGCCCGCGCGTGAACAAAGCGATCGCCGACGGTTCATTCTTCGAGAACAGCGCCTTCTTGGACGCGATGCGTTACGCCAAAACAAACAAGTCGCGCCTACACCTTATCGGCTTGCTCTCGCCGGGCGGGGTTCATAGCCACCAAGACCACCTTTTTGCGCTCCTTAAGCTCGCGGCCAAGGAAAAACTGACCGATGTTTTCATTCATGCGATCATGGACGGCCGCGACACGCTTTACAATTCCGGCGCCGACTTTATGGCGCAGACGCTCGAGGCCATTAAGCGCAACAAGACAGGCAAGGTCGCGACCGTTTGCGGCCGCTACTACGCAATGGACCGCGACAATCGCTGGGATCGGGTGGAAAAAGCGTATCGCGCAATAGCCGAGGGCGCGGGGGAGCGCGCCGATGATCCGCTCTCCGCGATCAAGTCGAGTTATGAGAAAAAGGTCTTTGACGAAGAGATCGTTCCGACCGTGATAACTGAAAATGGCCGCCCCGTTGCCGTCGTTGGCCCCAAGGACGCGATTATTTTTTGGAATTTCCGCGAGGACAGGGCGCGCGAACTGACCAAGGCCTTTGTCTTGCCGGATTTTGACAAGTTCGAGCGCGTGTACCAACCGGAAATATTCTTCATGACCATGACCGAATTTGAAAAGGGCCTGCCGACGCGCGTGGCTTTTCCGCCGGACCTCATCAGCGAGTGCCTGGCCAAGGTCGTTTCCGACGCCGGGCTTCGCCAGCTGCATGTTGCGGAAACGGAAAAATACGCGCACGTCACTTTTTTTATGAACGGCCAGCGCGAAGAATCGTTTCCCGGCGAAGAACGCATTTTGGTGCCGTCGCCGCGGGTCGCGAGCTATGACCAAAAGCCGGAGATGTCGGAAGCCGAGGTGACGGCCAAGGTGATTGGCGCCATTCAAGACAATCTTTACGATCTGATCATTATTAATTACGCCGCGCCCGACATGGTCGCGCACACCGGCGACTTTGCCGCCACCGTTGCGGCTTGCGAGTTTACCGACGCTTGCGTCGGCCGTGTTGTCGAGGCCGCGCTCGCCCGCGATGGAGTCGTACTCATAACATCCGACCATGGCAACGCCGAAGAGGTCAAAAATCTGCAGACGGGCGGCAAAGATAAAGAACATTCCACCAACCCCGTGCCGCTTATCGTGGTCGGCAAGCGCTATGAAGGCATGAACATGGGCCTTCCCGAAGGCGTTGGTTCAGACCTCTCGGTCGTGCCGCCGGCCGGCGTGCTGGGCGATGTCGCGCCCACCGTTTTAAAGATCATGGATCTGCCGCAGCCGGACGAAATGACGGGCCGCGCCCTTATATAAGGCGCGGCCTTGGATCGATGCCAATATACGAATTGATACGAATCTAACGAATGACGTTACTAATTAGTATCGTATTTGTCATATTCGTAGGGATTAGTATATTAGCATCGAGCCGCTGGCCCAAAAGGCCAGCATTATATGCCTGAATTACCCGAGGTCGAAACAATCCGCAGACAGTTGGAGAAAGCCGTGGTCGGGAAAATGATCAAAGCGACCGAAGTTTTGTCGATTAAGCGATTGAACGTGTCCGCCGCCGCTTTAAAAAAGGGGACGGTCGGCGCGAAGATCATCGCCGTTCGCCGCCGCGCCAAACTTTTGATGATTGATCTTGGAAACGGCCGCTCTCTCGCGATCCATTTAAAAATGACGGGCCGCGTTTTGCTCGTGGGCAAAAACGCGCCGCCGGCAAAACACACTTTTGTCATTTTCAAGCTTTCGAACGGCGAGCAACTCATGTGGGAGGATTATCGCCGGTTCGGATTTTTAAAATTATTCTCGAAAAGCGAATTGGAAAAATATCTTGCCGCGCAAAAATATGGACCCGAGCCGCTGGACAAAAATTTTGACGCTGCCGCCTTGTCCGCTTGTTTTAATAAGCGGCCGCGCGTGAAGATCAAGCAGCTCATTATGGATCCGAGTAGCATCGCGGGGATCGGGAATATTTACGCCGCCGAAGCGCTGCATTTCGCCCGCGTCCGCCCCGATCGCGCCGCCGGTGATCTTTCAAAAAAAGAGATCGTTGAATTATTGAAGGGGATCCGCAAGGTCCTCCTTGGATCGATCGCCGTTCGCGGCACTTCGGCCGACGCTTATGTCGATGCCATGGGGGAGGCGGGGGATAACGTAAAAAATCTTAAGGTTTACGGCCGTGAAGGTGAATCCTGTTTGCGCCGCGACGGCGGCGTGATCAAGAAAACCAAACTCGCCGGCCGAGGAACGTACTGGTGCCCGGCTTGTCAACAATGACATTGATAAGAACCAAGGACCAAGAACCAATTTCCAAATAAGAATAAAGAACCAAGGACTAATAACCAAATTTAAATAATTATCGGCTTGGAAATTGGTTGTTGGTTCTCGGTTTTTACATTATAATGTAGCCATGGTGAAAAAATATCGCCACGGTTTTACGTTGATCGAGCTTTTGACGGTCATGACCATCATTGGTCTGCTTTCGACCATCGCCACGGTCGATTATTCAAGCTCGCGCATGAGGGCGAGGAATGCCAGGCGCCTCGCCGATATGGACTCTGTCCGCACGGCTTTGGAATTTTTTTACGACGGCAAAGGCGGTTACCCGGGGGATCGCACACCCGGCCCGGGCGGGTTGGCGCTGGGTCGCGCCGGCGCCAAGGAGCTCACCTCGAACGGCTTTTCCGATAATTTGAACGGCGAGATATATTTGGAAAGCGTTCCCTCAAATCCTCCCGGCGCCGGCTCCGATTATCTGTATTATTCCCTGAATAACGACGGCACGCATTGCGAGCTTGACGTTTGTCCGGCTTTCAACATCGAATTCATTCTGGAGGCGCCGGTAAACGGACTTGCGGCCGGGGCCTATGTGGCCGGGCCGATCGAAAATAAGCTCGCGCCGCCCCCGGAAGCGGCCAAGATCTTGGCCAGGTCCCAAACCACCCCGGTCGACGGTTTCACCGGCGCGATCATGCCGCTTGTCGATTCGGCCGCCGGCACCGTGAACGCCGTGCGCAACGACCCGACGGTTGATGCCGTTTCGACGAAAGTGGTCGTGCCGATCTCGACCGCGGCCGCGATCGTTTCGACGGCTTCGGGTCTTTCTTCACTCGGCGCGCTCATTTTCATGCTCATCACCCAGCCGTTCCTGTTTTTAAGAAAGCGCAAGGATTATTCTTGGGGTGTTGTTTACGATTCGCAGAAAAAAATGCCGGTCGACCTGGCGATCGTTCGCCTTATCGACGCCGACACGCGGCGGGTCGTGCAAACGCGCGTGACCGACAAAGCCGGCCGCATCTTTTTCTTCGCGGGCAAAGGCACCTACCGCCTGGAGGCGCTCAAGTCGGGATACGTGTTTCCGGCAACGACCATGGCCGGCGAACATGAGGACGGTCAATTTGCCAATCTGTATTTCGGCCAAAAGTTCTCGGTGCCGGGTGCGGGGCAGGTAGTGAATCCGTCGATCCCGCTGGATCCGGCCGGCTCGGACCTGAGCGACCGCGATTTCATCAGGCGGTTCGTCAGAAATAATGTCCGTTACGCCGTTTCGCTCATCGGCACGGTTCTTACCCTCATCGCTTTCGCGATCACGCCCACCGCGCTTATAGGCGGTCTCTTGGCGTTCAACATCGCGCTTTATCTGATCTTTCGGCGCTTGTCGCATCCAAAACAGCCGGCTGAATGGGGCACGGTCAAGGACGAAAAGACCGGTCGTCCGGTGAGCCATGCCGTGGTCCGTTTGTTCTCTTCGCCATACAACAAACTTATTGAAACGCGCGTAACCGACGGTCGCGGCCGATACAATTTCGTCGTCGGGCAAAATATCTTCTACCTTACCGCGACGAGCAAGGGGTATTGGAAGACCGAATCGTTCCCGCTCGATCTGCGCGGATCGAGCGGACAGGAGGTGATCTCGGCGCCCGTGCGTTTGCGCCGTCTCTCGAGCGCCGCGGAATCATTAGATCGCCTGGACGCGAAGTAAGAAAAAAGATAAAGTTCCCCAGCATGGACACGGCAATTTTTTACGCGATCCAACGACTTGTCGGACTTTCACCCGTGCTTGATGCGATCGGAATTTTTTGCGCCTCAGTCCTCATTTGGATCGAAGCGGCCGCGGTCGTTGCGTTTTTCATCCAAGACCGGCGCCGTTCGTGGGCTTTTGCCTCGGCGATCGTCTCCGGGGCGCTTGCGTGGCTGGTAAGCGAGGGGATCGGACTCATCTATTTTCGTCCGCGCCCTTTTGCCGCGCTAACGGCGGCGCATTTGCTCATCAATAAATCGGCTCTCGACAAATCATTTCCGTCGGACCACGCTTCAATCGCTTTTGCCGCGGCCGGTGCGATATATTTGGTTGACAGGCGCTGGGGCGGCGCGCTTTTGGCGCTCGCCGCGCTCATCGCCATTGGCAGGGTCTTTGTCGGCGTTCATTATTTGTCGGATGTCATCGCCGGCGCGTTCCTCGGGTTCGTCTGCGCGTTCCTGGTTCACCGCCTGATCCATTATTTCCTGCACACCAAGCATAATAATATTATTCGAGTGAGGCCGAAGCCGAGTCGAGAATCTTCCTTATGACCAAACTTGTCAGCATCGGCGTCTCCTTTGTCGTCATCATCGCCGTTCTGTTTGCGGCCTATGAGGCGTATCTGAAAAAGCCCGCCGCCGGCGCCCTCTCCGAGCCGATCGTGATCGCGCGTGGCATGACAACGAGCGAGATCGCCGATATTCTGAAAAGGTCGGGCGTTATTTCATCGACGGCCGTTTTCACCGCCGTCGCCGACTTGTCCGGGCATTTAAAAGACCTGCATGCCGGCACTTTCATTTTCAAAGAAGGCATGTCCGCCGTTGATGCGATCAAAACGCTTTCGGTGCAAGGGCAAGCCGAGATCAGCGTCACTATCCCCGAAGGTTATAACCTGCGCGACATTGCCGCTCGCTTGGTTCTATCTAAAGTGATCGCGTCCTCCGCGGATCTTTTTAAGGCGACCGGCGCGCCGGCCGCGTCCGCCAAGATCGACACATCGCTTGTGAATGATTATTCGTTCCTTGCTTATAAACCGGCGAACGCCGGGCTTGAAGGTTATCTTTTTCCGGACACTTACCGTTTTTACGCCGGAACCGACGCAAACACCGTCGTGCGCCGGATGCTTGATGATTACCTCATTAAGGTCGCCTCGCTTTCGCCCGCTCCGGATTATTCGACGCTGGTCTTGGCATCGCTTATCGAGCGCGAGGTCAAGGACCCGGCCGATCGCGCCAAGGTCGCCGACATTATTAAGCGCCGACTTGCTTTGGGTATGCCGCTTCAGTTTGATTCGACGGTGAACTACGCGACCGGAAAAAGTTCGCCGTCCGTTTCCTCGAAAGACCTTGGCACCGACTCGCTGTGGAACACCTACAAATATGCCGGCTTGCCGCCGACGCCGATCTGCAACCCCGGACTCGATTCGATAGCCGCGGCGCAAACGCCGACGCCCAACAAGTACCTGTATTTCCTCACCGCGCCCGACGGCACCGTGATCTATTCGCAAACGCTTGACGAACAGAACGCCGCTAAGGCAAAGTACCTTAAGTAAGAACCAAGGACCAAGAACCAATTTCCAAAAAAAACTAAGAACAAAGAATCAAGTTTTAAGTCATTTTTTGGTTCTGGTGTTTGTTGATGGAGTCAGAAGTTGGTTTTTGTTTCTTGGCTTGGAAATTGGTTCTTGGTTCTTGGTTTTTATCGCAATATAATAATAATGAAAAAAATAGCCCAATTATTTTTTGCAGTAACATTATTTCTCGCAGCTACTCCCGCAATGGCTAGCGGTTTTTCGTCGTTTGACCAGAAGATAACGGTCGGTCCGACCTCGGTTTTAACAATTCAAGAAACGGTGAACGTCGATTTCTCAGACCAGCGGCACGGAATCTTTCGCGATATCCCGGTTAAATATGCGACCGCCGCCGGCAACCCGTTCAACCTTCGCGTAAAGGTAATTTCCGTTACCGATGCGAGCGGGAATAATTTGGAATATTCCGTTTCGTCTGCTGGCGATAACGAAGAAGTGAAGATCGGCGACGCTAACGTTCTGGTGAGCGGTGCCCAGACATACGTTATCACTTATACCGTTTCCCGTGCGCTTCTGTATTTGTCGGACCAAGATCAGCTGTATTGGAATGTGATCACCGAGCCGTGGGGCGACTTGGGGATGCCGGACCATATCACCGCTGCGGTTATTTTGCCGGGGACGGTCAAGGCGGCGTCTATTGCGACCAAGTGTTTCACCGAGCTCGGCTCAAGCACTCCCGGCGATTGCGTTCAAGCGACCAAAGACAGTACGGCTCAATTTAACGAGGTCGGCGGCAAGCCGCTTACGATCGTTGTCGGTTGGCCGAAGGGGATCGTCGCGCCGCCCACCGCCTCGCAAGTAGTAGAAGATTGGCTTGCCGACAACTGGATCGTCTTTTTTCCGATCATCGTCTTCATTGTCATGTTCCTCCTGTGGTTCAAGAAAGGCCGCGACCCTAAGGTTCAGGGTCCGATGGTCGTTCAATACGAACCGCCCGATGGCGTCAATCCGGCCGAGATGGAATTGTTGTTTTCGGAGAAGATCGACAACGCCGGACTTACCGCGACCATTGTTCACTTGGCGATCAAGGGATACCTCAACATCATCGAGTCGCCGTCCACAAATATCATCATCCCTTCGTCGTCATATTCTTTCGAATTGAAGAAGGTGGCTCCCGGCGACGGATCGCTCGCTGATTACGAGTTGTTGATCCTTAGCGGTATCTTCGGCGCCGGTGCTAGCGTCGGAAGTGTGGTCGATGTCGCCGATCTAAAAAATGAGTTTTACACCACCGCCGCGGCGGCGAAAAAACAAATGGCCGAGGCCGCCGTTCGTCGCGGCTGGTTTGCAAAAAGCCCGGTGATCGTTAGGTCGGTATATTTCGGCATCGGCGTCGCTTACACGGTCGCCGCTTTCTGGTTAATGCGCGGCTTTATGGCGAACGGAACAACCTCCGCGGTCTCGCTTTTGCTTCCCGGCGCGATCGTCATGTTCTTTGGCTACTTCATGCCGGCGCGGACCGTCAAAGGGACGGCCGCTTACGCGCAAGCGCTCGGTTTTAAGGAATATTTATCCAAGGCCGAAAAATATAAATTGCAGTGGGAAGAAAAAGAAAATATTTTCGAAACGTTTTTGCCGTATGCAATGGTCTTTGGCGTGGTGGACAAGTGGGCCAGGATCTTTGAGGGCATCGACAGGCAGCCGCCGTCATGGTACCGCGGAGGAATGATGAACGGCTGGTCGCCGCTCCTGTTTGCAAACACGCTTACGAATGCAACCTCAACGATCGGTCGTAATCTCTCCGTGGCGCCGTCCTCGCGCGGCGGCGGCGGCTTCGGCGGCGGCGGTTTCGGCGGCGGCGGCTTCGGCGGCGGCGGGGGCGGCTCATGGTAGGGTCGGATCGCCGCCCTTGGCTCGATGCTAATATACTAATCCCTACGAATATAACTAATCCGATGCTAATTCGTAACGTCATTCGCCAGATTCGTACAATTCGTATATTGGCATCGAGTCAAGGACGCATCAGCGGCCATGAAGAACTACGCCCGTAAAACCAATCGTAATGTCACGCGGTATCGAACCCCCGCGACTTTTCGCGTTCGCGCGGTCATGGTGAATCAAAAAAGCCGCCTCGACAACCGTCCTGACAAAAACCTGCCTCCGAAATTCCGGAATCAATGATATCTTGGAATTTGGCCGTTGGAATTTGGAATTTTCCTTGGAATTTAGTTCTTAGTTGTTAGTTCTTACATCTGTTATGTCTGATTGTCGTTTGATTTTGGATAACATTAGCGACATGGCCTCGCTCAAAGGTCCGCTCGTGACCGGTTCCGACGCTATTGATATTTCTTCGGCGCAAATGGTTAGTGGCGCCGACGGATGGAAAATGTTGGTTAAGACCGTCGCCCCGGCAGTGCAGAATCCGCGGCTTTCCGTGACAGTCGCGCTGTACCTGGATGTCGACGGCCGCATGGAAAACAACGCGACCGTCGCTCCCGGCTTGAGCGCGGATACGATCTACGGCCTCTCTTATAACGCCGGCGCTTGGAAGCTGATAAAGGAAACGGTGACAGACGCGAAGGCCAACGCGTTTACGCTTGTTCCGACCAAAGCGACATATTCGATCGGCGCCGACGGATATACGCTCAACATTCCCTATGCCGAAGTTGCCAAGACCGCGCCGGCTTATTGGAAGGCGGGGATAGTATCGGGCGATGCGGCGCGTCTCACCGTCGATTACGTGCCGGACACCGCCATGGCGTGCACGCCGAGTTTGGCGCCCCGGAACGGTTTGGCCGATCTTGTAACTCGCGCCAAAAACGCTTGGAATATGGGCTTGAATGATGAGGTTTTTGTCGGCGCTGTTGTCTTGGCCGCGCTCGTGGTGGTATTCTATAGATGGAAAAAAGCCAGGAATAAAAAATCATGATCTCAAAGCGCAGCACCATCAAACTCATTGCCGCCGCCATCATCGTTGCAGTCGGCGCGGTCTATTGGTATTACGCAGAGCATCGCACCGGTCCGGTCGAAGCGGTCGAACAATCCGCCGGCATCCAACAATAATAAAGACGTTGGGTTGGAAATACCGGCCGGCGGCCGGCGGGCGAGCATTAACAATTTTAAAAATGGTTGCGACTAGAAAGCAATAGAGCGCCTTGGGCGGAACCCCTAGGCGTTTTTTATTAAGTCAACTATTCTCGGTCGAGAATAACTGTCCTAAAAATATGAACAAAGAAAAGCTTAAAAAAGCGGCAAAATGTGCGGCTGTAAAATCGCTTACAGCTGCGGGGCATATTCTTATCGGCCTGTTCGAGTTGGTTGATGACATGAATTTTTTGAGAAGTCATCAAAGCTTATGCATGGGCATGTCGATCGAAGACGCGCGCGAATATATGGCTGAATGCGAGGAATATCACCGGACATATTGCCGCGCGTTTAATCGACTTAAAAAGAAAGGATGGATCGAGAGTAAAGAGATCGGTCGTTTGGTCGTGGAAACACTTACGGAAAGCGGTGAAATAGCGGCGATCGAGACCATGCTCGGATATCGATCCCCACTGCTTCCAATCGGAGAATATTGCATGGTTATTTTTGATATACCCGAAGCGGCCCATGCCGCCCGCGATCAATTCAGAAATATGTTGAAGAGGATCGGTTTTGTTTACCACCAACGAAGCGTTTGGTGCATTCAAAAAGAAGTGAGCGCCGGGATCAGGCGCATTGTGAATATTTTAAAGATTGAAAAATGGGTCAGAATATATAAGGCCTATGGAAATTAGCACAAATGCCTTAGGACAGTTATTCTCGATCGAGAATAACTGTCCTAAGGGCGAAAGCAAAAAAGACCGTCAAAACGATGGTCTTTTTTGTATTTGCTTTGTTATGTGATGTTTCTTTGGCGCGTCAAACGATGAGAATTATCGATACAGCAACCCACCCCATTCGACGGCGGTGAAGCCGGCGCGCGTTGGTGTCGGGGGCAAGATTTGCGGCGCGACATCGATCGGTTCGGCAAGCGGTTTCCAGTCCATGAAGACGCGGATCACGGTGTTGGGAGCGGGGGAAATGGAAAGCGGCGCGGCCTTGCTCCATTCAGCTTGCGGTACGAACGAGATGAGCGCATACGGCGACTTGGTGACGATCGGCAGCCAGAATTCGTTGAAGTCGGCGATCTCTTTTTCATTCAATCCAAGCCGTGCGAGTTTTTCTTTGAATGTCGCTTCAACATTATTGCGCGCAACAACGAACCCGGTCGTTTGCGGATCATAGCTAGCGCCTTTTCCGTCCCAATAAAGATATGGGAACGTCTTTCCATCAGCGGTTGTGAGTGTGCCGTTTGGTTCAGCGGTCACATTCCAACCGTTTTGATAGATCGGCTCGCTCTTCGTTACGGTGATATTGTTTCCGAGCTTTACGCTAACGGTTTCGGTCTGCGTAGGATAGAGATACACCACCGGTTTGCCGCATTCGGCTTGGGGAATAGCTGTCGTTGTTTCCCACTCGACCCAGCGTCCAAACGGGTCTTTCCAATAAAATATTGGTTTTTTGGCAAGGAATTGTTCGTATGTTGTTTTGTCGGAAGACATCCATGTGAGCCATGCATCATATAGCACCTTGGTGTCAGAATGATCTTTTAAGAAATACACATTTTCGTTGGTTGACGTCTGGCCGGCTAGGATAAGCGAGGAGACATCAAAATTATCGGGTTTCACCATCCAGGCCGTTCCGCCACAGCCGCTTTGCGTCTCTTGGGTATAATCATTACCGCCCGTCGTGCCGTCGGACCACGTTATGGAAGGAATGCGTGTGTTGTAAAACGGAATCGACATGTCGTATTTAATCAATTCGCCGTTTTTGAGACGGATCGCCGGTCGGTTGTCGCTATATTGGTAGATGATCGTTCCGTCCGCCGCTTCACCAATTTTTTTGGCATTTTTTTGATCAGCCAGCCCGGTAGCAGTCATCATTTTGGTCAGCGCATATCCATCTTTTTTCAGCTTGATCACGGCGGGGCTCTCTAGGTCGGCGATGGTCGTGTAATCGTCGGCGTCGGATATTTTGGTAAGGGGCGATTCAGGATCATCCCAGGAATTGGAATAGCGTTTTAAAATATGGAATTTATGCTGGCGGCTATCGGCAACCGCAAGCGCATCAACGGAAACGCAGCCAAGGGTGCAGGCATTGTCGATACGAAAAATTTTGTCACCAGAGTATTTTCCGCTCGTTACCGTTCCAACAAAAATATATGAAGGTTCGTTTGATCCGGGGTCGGATGCTATTTCCGATATTTTTTTGATGGTCGTGCCAATATAGCTGGAAACTTTTTCAACGGGTTCCGTTTGCGGCGGCGTTAGCCAATCGACAGAAATCGTTTCTAGCTCAGGAATGTTCAAGTTAAATTCTAGGTCGGCCGATCCGTATCGATTTTTTGCGGAAGCCAGATCAAAGGCGAGGTTGATATGATTGTCGCCGTTCAAAAAAACATAAGATGGAATTGAAATGGTCCAAGTTGCGCCAGGTTTTGAACTTGTACTGCAATTGGGGTAACAGCGTCCGACCGGGTCTCCTGTACCATTGATGGTGTTCACCCATACTTCAAGGTCTTCTGTTGTGGATTTCCCGGAAAAAACCACGATGCCATCTTTGACAACGGGTTGATAGTTGGTCGGCAGGCCTAGATCGTTTATTGAGAGTGATGGTCCGATCGTCGTGTTGGTGTTAGAATCAGTCGCTTCATTGGTATTCTCATTGGTGGGTTGTTCGGTGGAGGTGTTCGTGTTTAACCGGGCTTGGTGATTTGGTTGCGGTACTGGTCGCCTGGAGGGTTGGAGAAAAAATTTTGTCGCCAAGGCGCCAGAGACGACGACAAGCAGGATGGCCAAAACAGCAATGAGTATTTTTTGCGTACGAACATTTTTCATAAGATCCATTTATTAATGGTTGTTAAGTATACGGTCTCGATCGCTTTTTGTCGAAAAAACATCCCGCCTTTTGGGCTGGATGTTTTTATCGTCATTTCGAGCATGTCCGGTCGCTTTGTCCAACGCGAGAAAACTCGAAGCTGGGCTAGAGACGTTGAAATCCCTCGCTGCGCTTCGGGATGACCGTTAGCGGTATAGCAATCCGCCCCATTCGACGGCGGTGAAGCCGGCGCGCGCTGGCGTTGGGGGAAGTGTTTGCGGCGCGACATTGATCGGTTCCGCGAGCGGCTTCCAGTCCATAAAGACGCGGATCAGGGTTTGCGGGGCGGGGGAGATGCTAAGCGGCGCGGCCTTGCTCCATTCGGCTTGAGGGACGAAGGAGATGAGCGCATACGGCGACTTGGTGACGATTGGCAACCAGAAGTCGTTGAAGTCGGAAATTTCTTTGGCGTTCAAGCCGAGTTGCGCGAGTTTTGATTTGAAGGTTGCTTCAACATCTTTCGATGCGACCACAAATCCGGTCGTTGGCGTATTGTATGACGCGCCGTTGCCGTCCCAATAAAGATTTGGATATGTTTTTCCGTCAGCGGTCGTGAGCGTGCCATTGGGTTCAGCGGTCACATTCCAACCGTTGCCGTAAGCCGGCTCGCTCTTTTTAACGGTGATGTTGCTTCCGAGTTTCACGCTAACGGCTTCGGTCTGAGTTGGATAGAGATACACCACCGGCTTGCCGCATTCGGCCATGGGCTGGGCGTCCGATCGCGTCCAGATGAGCGCTTGGCCGAACGGGTCCTGGGTAATGAAGATCGGGACGAGCGCGGCGAATTCTTGTTGGGTGATCTTTTTGTCACCGTTATTATAACTGCTCGCCTGGTAGGCGTTAGCGATGAGCGTATCGTTGCTGTCTTTGGGAACATAGACGGTCTCGCCGGTGATGGTTTTCCTGCCACGACAAAGCGGTCGCTTGGCAAAGTGACATCGCCGGGCGTGGCGATATTAAAGGACTTGCCGCCGCCGCAACCGCTCGCGTATGTTGGCGTGTAGTCGGTCGGTTTTATCGACGGGTCGTTCCAGTTTATTTGCGGGATGCGCTCATCGGCGAAGAAGGGAATGGTGATCTTGTAGAGAATGTATTCATTTGACGGAAGGCGGAGGAAATATTGGTTCATGTCAACATAAACCTTTGTTCCGTCGATCGCTTCGCCGACCGCCGTTGGTTGCACGTTCCCAAGCGCACCGCTTGGCACTGATTGCTGGGTCAATCCGTAGCCGCCGGCAAGTGCGACGGCGCTTGGAACCGCAAAGTCAGGGATAGTTTCCGTTGAGATATAGCTTAATTTTTCAAGCGGTACGTTAAGGGCATTTACCAGAGCCAAATTTGAGTTCGACGCGGTCATGGTTTCATCGGTGAGTATATTTTTTGGATCGCGGGGCATTGTTGCCGAATAAGAGCCGAAAACCTTGAACTTTTTCTGAGTTGGATCAAAGGTCGCCAATGCTGCGATGCAATTGGCGTCGCCCATGGTGCAGCCGGCAATTATCTTGTATAAGTCGCTGCCTTTGTTGGTGCCAGAATTGAATGTTCCTACCTTTATGAAGGTTGGTGCGATTATCGGGTCGCCGGTCGCGTCGTTTTTCATCGACGGAATGGTGATTTTATAAATTTTTTCGATCGCTGCCACGTTGTAAATCAACGGATACGGTGGCAAAGTCGATCGTTTTTTCGTTAATGATATCGTGAGGAACCGCTTTTGGTATCGCAGTATTGACGTTCGCGGGCGGAATGTTGAGATTTTGGTTTTCCACCGGCGCGACAGCGACCTGTTCGGGTTTCTCCGCGAAAAATGATTGCCACACCAGCGCGCCGGAGACGACGACCAAAAGTAACGCCAACACGGCGATAATTATTTTCTGATTGCGATCTTGCATATTTTTCGCCTGTCATTCCCGCGAAGGCGGGAATCCAATCATCACT
>CAIQCM010000043.1 GCA_903870305.1 uncultured bacterium | reverse complement strand
CGGCGCCGCCAGTCCGGCAAAACGAGACAAGGAATGCACGGATATCGCGAGCGTGTGCCCGCGAGCCAAATTGTTCGTCTTGGCCGTCGACGGAATTTCCGGCGCGGTTCCAGACGGATGGACGCTCATCTTTGCCCACGACCGGCAAACGTTATACGATCGGATCGTGAGGCACATAGACGCAAATACGGAGGCAGCATGAAACCATGGCTCATAGTCATCACCGATGAAGCGCGAACGCGCGAATTGTTCAGGGACAACCGCTTCATCAAAAACCACTTTAACCGGCATTTCGTAAGGAATTGCGATATAGCGCTCGCCGATCTAAAAGATCAGACGCGTTTTGTTCACACAGTGGTCGTGAGCGACACCGTAACCGAGCGCTTTGCGACCGAATATCCCGCGCTCCATCACCGCCCGCACCTCATCATCTTTGGGGCGAACATTTCCAGCCCGCGCCACCTTCGGATCAAACGCGTCGCCGATATGGCAGGATTGGAAGCCGTGCTGCGCGAGGCGGAGCGACGGTGACGCCATGATGACAATACGCAAACGACAAGAGCGCCCGCTAAAGGCGCTCTTATTTTATTCCCGACAGTATAAATTTTTAACGAATGATTACGGCTTTGGGGTGTTGGCGTCATGGCGGTGTTTGCGGGCGACCTTGAGACGATTAAGTTCTCGCTCGAGGTGAACCGAGGCGTCGGCGTAGGCGACATCGTCCTTGCCTTTGGCTTCTTCATAGGCGGCCATCGCGCGGGCTTTGGCTTTTTCGATCTCTTCAACGACCAGATCTTCGGCGCGGTCGGCGGAATCGGTCAAAATGATGCAGCGGCTGCCGGGCATTATTTCGATCGCACCGCCGGCAACAGCCAAATATTTTTCATCGTCTCCCACGCGCACGGTAAGCGCGCCGGGGACAACAAGGCCGACCAGCGAGGCGTGGTTAGGGAGCACGGTAATTTCGCCCTCAGCGGTCGGCACGGTCACGCTGTCGACTTCCTGCTCAAAGACGGTGCGTTCGGGAGTGGTGATTTCTAAATTTAATTTGGCCATAGATGTCAGGTGTCAGGTGTCAGGTGTCAGGTGTCAGGACTGAAACCTGATACCTGTAACCTGAAACCTATTTCGCTTTCTTCCAGTCCTCGACGACTTCTTCGATCGTGCCTTTCATGTAGAAGTATTGCTCGGGGACTTCGTCGTATTTGCCGTCCAAGATTTCCTTGAAGCTCCTCACGGTGTCGACGCTCTTGACATAGCGGCCGGGAATATTTGAGAAGGTCTCGGCGACGAAGAACGGCTGAGAGAGGAACTTTTGGATCTTCCTGGCGCGGGAGACGGTCAAGCGGTCGTCGGCCGACAATTCTTCCATGCCCAAAATGGCGATGATGTCTTGGAGGTCCTTGTAGCGCTGGAGGATCTTCTGCACGCCGCGCGCGACGGCATAATGATCGGCGCCAATGACGTTGGGGTCCAAAATTCCCGAGCTCGAGTCGAGCGGGTCGACGGCCGGATAAATGCCAAGTTCGGCGAGCGAGCGGGCCAGTACAACGGTCGAGTCCAAGTGGCCGAAGGTGGTGGCCGGGGCCGGGTCGGTCATGTCGTCGGCCGGAACGTAAACGGCCTGGACCGAAGTGATCGATCCGTTCTTGGTCGAGGTAATGCGTTCTTGAAGCGCGCCCATTTCGTTCGCGAGCGTTGGCTGATAACCGACGGCCGAAGGAATGCGGCCGAGGAGCGCGGAGAGTTCGGAGCCGGCTTGCGTAAAGCGGAAGATGTTGTCAACGAAAAGAAGCACGTCCTGTTTTTCCTCGTCGCGGAAATATTCGGCCTGGGCAAGACCGGTCAAGGCGATCCTGGCGCGCGCGCCCGGCGGTTCGTTCATTTGCCCGAAGACGAGCGCGGTTTTGTCCAAGACGCCTGAGTCGGCCATTTCCCGGTATAGCGAATTGCCTTCGCGCGTGCGCTCCCCCACCCCGGCGAACACCGAATAACCGCCGTGCTCGGTGGCAATGTTGTGGATGAGCTCCATGACAATGACGGTCTTCCCTACGCCGGCGCCGCCAAAGAGACCAACCTTGCCGCCTTTCATAAAGGGACAGATGAGGTCGATGACCTTGATCCCGGTTTCAAAAACTTCGGTCTTGGTCGATTGTTCGCTAAAGCTGGGGGCCGGGCGATGAATGGGATATTTTTTCTTGGTGATGGGCGCCGGCTTGTCATCGATCGGGTCGCCGGTCACATTAAACATGCGCCCCAAGGTCTCTTTCCCAACCGGAACGGAAATGGGCGCGCCGGTCGCCGTAACCACGGCACCGCGCGCAATGCCGTCGGTCGACGACATGGCCACCGTGCGGACCACCTTGCCGCCGAGATCGCTTTGCACTTCGAGCGTTAGAAGACCGCCCGGGGACTCGAGGGTCAGAGCTTCATAAATTTCCGGCAACTCGTCGGGGAAGTGCACATCCACGACCGGCCCGATGATCTGAGTGATAGTTCCTTGGGACATATTCAGGGGTTAGGAATTAGGGGTTAGGGATTAGCCCTCCAGGGCGGCGCGGCCGGCGGAGATCTCGGCGATCTCGCTCGTGATGGCCGACTGCCGGGCCTGGTTGAGCGTAAATGTATAATCGGTGATCATATCGCCCGCGGCATCCGAGGCGCTTCTCATGCTCATCATGCGCGCCGAATGTTCCGAAGCCGCCGCTTCCAGCACCGCTTGATACGCCGTGGCCTCAATGAAGCGCGGCAACGTG
>CAIQCM010000042.1 GCA_903870305.1 uncultured bacterium | reverse complement strand
TGTATAAGACGTCAGCTCTACCACTGAGCTACGCGCCCCCATGCGAGAAGCAAATGTTTTTGTCGCCCCGGCGAAAGCCGGGGTCCACGACGGCCGTGAATACCGGCCCCGTATCACGGTACGGGGCATGCTTTTCCCATATTGATCGCCGGTATGACGACGAAAGGTCGGTATGACGTCGAAAAGCCCCTATGCGACTATTAACTTCTATCATTTTTAGCGCCCATTGTCCATGTGGGGCCGTATCGCGTAAGATAGAGGTAATGACGTCCGAGATACCGGAAAAATTGCTGGCGCTTAAAAAGCGCGAGCCGATCAAAGCGCTCGTGAGCGCCTTCCACGCCGCCTTCCCCAAAGGCGAGCTTTATTTGGTCGGCGGCACGGTCCGCGACGCCCTTTTGGGTCGCGACGACAACAAGGACTGGGACCTGGTCGTGCGGCTGGTTAAACCCGAGGCGCTGGAAAAGTTCTTAAAGAAGCTCGGCCGCGTCGACCTGGTCGGAAAACGGTTCGGTGTGTGGAAATTCTTACCCGCCGAGGCACCCGCCGAGGCTTCGCCTCGGCGTCGGGCGATGCCGCAAAATACCCAAGAAATGCTTGCTAAATCGCAAGCCGAGGCGAAGCCTCGGCCGACCGCCGCCGAGGCTTCGCCTCGGCAAACGGCGATCGATATTGCGCTGCCGCGGACCGAGCACTCGTTCAACTCGGGCGGGTATCGCGATGTGTCGGTGGATTCGGATCCGGAACTGCCGATCGAGAAGGACTTGGCGCGGCGGGATTTTACGGTGAACGCCATGGCGCTGCGGCTAACCCCCAAGCCAGCGCTCATCGATCCGTTCGATGGGCAAAAAGATCTGCGCGCAAAAACGATCCGCACCGTGGGCGAAGCGGGCGAACGCTTTCGCGAGGATTATTCACGCATGTTGCGCGGCTTGCGTTTTGCTTGCCAACTTGGTTTTAATATCGAACCCCACACCATGGGCGCAATCCGCATTTTCATGCCGCACGTGAACGATTACCAGCACACACCCCTGGGCAACATGCGCGTGGTGGCCACCGAGATAATCGCGCGCGAACTGACCAAGGCGCTCGTTAACGATCCGGTCCGCGCATACGATCTTTGGTTCGAGAGCGGCGCGACCGAAACGCTCATGCCGGAGCTCTTGGCCATGCGCGGCTGCAAACAACCCGTGAACTTTCACAGCGAAGGTGATGTCTGGACGCACACGCGCCTCGCGCTTTCGCGCATTGGCGACATTGGGTTCAAAAAATTGTTCGGCGCTGAAAAACCCCCTGCGCTTGTGTACTTTGGCACGCTATATCACGACCTCGGCAAACCCTCGACCATGCAAACGCCGGAAGAGCACGGCACCGACCGCGTGCGTTACACCAACCACGACCGCGTTGGCGCGGAAATGACCGAAGCAATAGCCAAGCGGCTAACGCTCTCGGCGGCCGAAGGATTTGACATTGATACCGAAAAACTTGCTTGGATCGTCAGGAACCATTTATTCGTGCTAAACGGCCATATTGACGAGATCCGCCCCAACACGCTGGAAAAATATTTTTTCAATCCAAACCTCCCGGGGCGCGAACTTTTGATGGTCATGTATTGCGACGGCATGGCCGCCGTGCCCGAAGGCGGACTGGGGCCCGACCATTTAAAAAACTTGGTGCGCCTCATGGAACGGATCGATGAACTGACCGCGCTCGGCGCCGGCAACAAACTTCCGCCGCCGGTCATTAACGGCGGGCAGATCATGAAACTCCTTAAGCTTAAACCCGGCCCAAAGGTCGGCGAATTGATCGCGGCCTTGCGCGAAGCGCAATTGGAAGGCAAAGTGAAGAACCGGAGAGAAGCGGAAAGATTCATAAAAAATATCTAATATCTAACGACTAATATCTAATCCGGCTTGCTATGTCACCCCGATGAAAATCGGGGTCCACGTCGGACGGCCGTGGATACCGACTTTCGTCGGTATGACGGATATATATGAAATTCATCGTTGACCAAATCGATACAAAAAAACGGCTCGACGTTTACTTGTCCGAGAAGCTTGGCGTTACCCGCTCGGCGGTCTTGCATACCATTAAACGAAACGAAGCAAATGTGAACGGAAAGCCGGCGAGCGCCGGACTTCGCCTTAAAACCGGCGACGTGGTGACGACCTTGCCTGCCTCAAGCAAAGAACTGCCCGAAGAACCCGGGCTTTTAGCCGTGCTCGCCGAGACCAAGGATTATTTGGTCATCGACAAACCGGCCGGGCTTACGGTGCATGCCACCTCCGAGCGCAAGACCGGCACGCTCGTGAACCGCTTGCTCGCTTACAATCCACTGATCAGGAACGTCGGCGAACCGCACCGGCCGGGAATCGTTCACCGCTTGGACCGTGATGTCTCTGGGGTCATGATTGCGGCCAAAACCGAAGCGGCCTACGATTATTTGAAAAACCAATTCGCCGACCATAAAATGAACAAAGAATATGCCGCTGTTGTTCTTGGCGTCGTTGTACAACCATCGGGAACGATCCGCGCCTCGATCGGCCGCAACCGCAAAGGACGAATGTCAGTGAAGCCCGATGGGCTCAGCGCCGTCACGCACTTTGAGATATTAAGAAGCGGCAAAAAAGCAACGCTATTGAAGATCACGACCGAAACCGGACGCATGCACCAGATCAGGGTACACATGAAACACATGGGCCACCCCATTGTCGGCGATACGCTTTATGCGCCCAAGGACGCCCGCGTCAAAGCCAAGCGCTTACTGCTTCACGCCTCGAAGATCGGTTTTACCGACATGCAAGGCAATGCGGTCGTTTACGAGTCCCCTCTGCCGCCGGAATTCACGAATGTTCCGTAATAGAACATAGAATTTAGTACTTAGAACGTAGTTCTTTCTTCGTACTATGTACTAAGTTCTAACTTCTAAATTCTAACACCCATTATGATCATCACCATCACCGGCGTCCCGGGCGGAGGAAAAACCTCGGCCGCTAAAGTGCTCGCCAAGCGCTTGGGCATGAAATTTTATTCGGCGGGCGATATTCTTGGAAAGATGGCCAATGAGAATGGCGTGACGATCGACGAACTCATTTCCGGCAACGATGACGCCGACCATGAGATCGACGGCTTTCAAAAAAAATTGGGCAAGACCGAGGACAATATCATTGTCGAGGGATTGATCGCTTGGTATACGATCCCCCATTCCTTTAAGATCTTGGTCACGGTCGATGAACGCGAAGGCGCGCAGCGCATTTTCGAAGATAAAAAAACCGGACTGCATAGGAGCGATGAGCCCGATTATTCATCCGTTGAAGAAACTCGGAAGATCGTGGCCACGCGCGTCGCGCGGTATGTCGCCAAATTTAAGCGCCTGTACGGAATTGACAATTACTTTGATCCGTCGCATTACGACTTTGTCCTCGATACGACCGCTGCCAAGGGTCCGCAAGAGAACGCCGATAAAATAATGGCCGCATTGAAAGAACGCGGCTTGATCTAAAAAGAGACCCCTCGGGGTCTCTTTTCATGTTTTTGGAAGTTCGATATAAAATTGCGAGCCGCGGCCTTCGCCTTCGGATTCCGCCCACAAGCGCCCTTTCATGGCGTCGACGAACGTTCGGGAGAGGAACAGCCCGAGGCCGCTGCCCATAATGTTCTTTTGCGAATCATCTTTTGAGAATTTTTTAAAAAGGAGCGGCATCATGTCGGGACTGATCCCGGCGCCGGTATCGGCGATCTTGACAATGACCTTGTCGCGCCCGTCCTCGACCGTAACGAGAACGCCGCCGATCTTGGTGAATTTAATGGCATTATCCAAAATGTTGCCAATGGCTTCCCTGACCTTGCCTTCGTCAGCTTTCACGTTAACAACCGCTTTTTCATCAAGCTTCAATGTCACGAAAACGCCTTTTTGTTCGGCATTCACTTGGACATTGTCCACGGCGGCGCGAACCGTTTTGGCAATGTCGAAAACGGTGATGAAATACGTGAACTGATTAAGTTCCATTTTGGCCTTGTTCAAGTATTGGGCGATAAGCGCGATCGCGCCGTTCGCCGATACCAATATCTTTTGCACGCCGTCCTTAATATCCGGATTAAGCTTGCCCATACCGCCCTCAAGAAGCAGCTCGGAATAATTCTTAATGGAAGTGATCGGCGACCGCAATTCGTGCGAGGCGAAAGACATGAACTCGGCTTTTTTCTCGTTGGCCGCTTCCAATTCAAAAGTATTCTGGACCAACTTGATGCTGATCATGAGCGAGACGAAAAAGACGGCGATCCGAAGCAGCATTTGCGTTGTGTCGGGGGCGAAGACGATCTCGACCAGCGTCACAAAGCAAAGGAAAAAAGTGAAAACGGCGGTGACGATATTCTTAACGTTGAAAAGCCGGTGTTTAAAAATGGCGTAGGCGGTGAAGGCGACAAAAGGGAAGATAAAGAGACCGCCCAAGGGGATGTATTTAACGTTAAAAAGAGCGATCGGAAAAATAAAATTAAAGGTGATGATCAAACCAAAGGTGATAATGGTTCCGACAAGCATCAGGCGGAACTTCGGTTTTTCGGCCTTTTTCGCTTCGCGTAATTTTTTTATCAAATTGAAAAAACTTCCAAAAATTAAAATGAAAACAACGATCCCGAATACCGCGATTCCCGGGAGGATCGTTGCATGCGATACCGAACCGACGGCAGAGATTTGCGAGATCCCGAAAAAAACAAACGGCGTCAAGGTTAAAAGCGAGGTAAAGACCACAAAAGGCACCAGAAATGATCTATACCACTTGGGAAAAACCATTTCGTTCCCCGGAAAAACATAGGTTAATTTGAAAAGAAAATATGCGAACCAAACGGCAAAAAATAATACGGTTCGCAGAAGCCATAGCGTCAGCTCGGCATAATTATTCGTCTGGTAGCTCAAGTAATTAACAGCGGCCCAGATCATGGCGGAGGCGGAGAGGGCGGCAAAGGTCTTGTTCGTAATGCTTGAGCGATTGTTGAAATAGATGACAAAACCCAAAATAGAAATGGCGGCGATCGAAATTCCAACCGTAAGCAGGTCAAGATTTTTTAGGTGGAGATTGTTGACCACCTCGATAACATTGGCGGTCAAAATGCGGTATATGTTCATAGCTCCAAGAGGTAGTGTCCGGTATTCTTATGAAAAGAAAGGATGCGCGCTCCGGCGCGCGCTTTTACGACCGGTTCCTTATCAAACCTGATGTTTGAAAAAACGACCGCCCCGAGAAAAAACGGATAATTCCACGCCACAACCGTTAGCGGCACAATAACCTGCCAGGTTCTAAACCCATCATATTCATAGGCGGTTCGCGACAGTTTTTTCATCAATTCATCGAGGCACGGCCGCGTATCGGACGGCAGATGATGCTTAAAGATCGAGTGATATATGAGATCGAACGAGCCGGCGGGAAATTCCTTGTCCAGGCCGAAAATATCGTTACCGCACAGAATGACCGTTATACCCGCGTTCACCGCTTTGATCGCGTCGAGTTCGCCGCGCGTCAGTCGATCGCGCTCGATCACGTTCACACCATTCCCCAATGAGCCGAGATTTTCTTTGGCGATCTTTTGCGTCGTTCGCGACTTGTCGACGCCGATGATGACAAGCGGTCGCGAATATTTTTTTTCCAAAAGCGCGGCTATAACTTGACGGTCGACCTCCATGCCGCCGGCACCCAAATTGACGAGCGTGAGCGGACGGTCTTCGGATTCGACATATGCCAAAATCTTGTCGACGAGCGGTTTTCCAACCCCGATATGTTTGTTGCGCTCGACGTCAATTAGCCGGCGATGCATTTTAAGATCCCACGCTTCAACCGGAAAATCGGTCAGTTCCAAAAGCCGTTCAGGCGCGATCATCTTCGGGCGTTTGATCAGCCAGCCGATATAACTGAAAATATTCTTGATGCTTTTCAAGAAGATAATGTTCTCATCGATCGCATACGCGTCTTTCGCATAAGCGGGATCGGCTTTGAACGACTCCAGTTTGCTTATTGCGTCGTTTATTTCTTGGTTTCGGTTTGACATATTATTCATGCGTTATAACAGGCGGCATTCTCATAGAGCGGGCCGTGGGCGCATCCGCGAACCCGAGGCGCCAGAGCATGGGAATGGTTTTCCCTTCGGCGCCGAAGACCGAAACGATCTGTTTGTAAGCTTCGTCGATCATCAGCCGCTGCGCCTCGGAAAAATTGGCCGCGCCCCCGTCCTTTATTTGTTCGTTAAAAAAAACGACGCCGGTGCAAGGATGGACGGAGAGACCAAGCGAAGCCGCTCTTAGCCAAACGCGCGCCACGGCGCGACCGGCGTTCACAAAGTCCTTACTCGCATCGCCATTTACCACGATCGCGCCCAAAGTGCCGGAGGCCGCGTATTTTGCCGCGTTCTCTTTGGCGATCATTTTGGACACGCCGGCGATCTTGTTCATGATCTTCAGAACGGGCCACTTTTTCATCATCTGGACGCCCTTAAGCTGGTGCGGCAAAAACTCCAAGGTCTTAATATAGAATCCGCCGGCTTTATCTTGTTCCTCGTCCTTCCAAAGAATGTGTCCGTAGAAAAAATCGTGCAGCAATTTATTCTCGAAGATCAGCCGGTCGTTTACCGCCAGCGCCGGAGCGAGCTTGGCAAGCGACGGCGCATCGTCAATGAGCCGCAATTCACCGAAACCGGTCTCGCGCGCGGCGGCAATAAGCGCATTCTTTTGTTCCGTCGACAATTTCTTACCGGAAAAATCCTTGCGGTTGGTGCAGCGTTTTTCCAGATATTGATACAGCGGGTCGATTTTTGGCGTCGCTTTCTTCAATGTAATGACCGAGACGAGATTGGGCACGGCGGGCGTGGGAAAAAGCTCGACAGCCGCGTCATAACCGTATCGCGCGGCGCTCAAGGCGATATTCTCAATGAGCGCGCCATGCGCGATGTACGATCCTTTTTGCTTGGAATTATAAAGCGACCGATCGGCTTCGGGCAGATTATAAATGCTGATCCTGTCGCCGGACACGCTGAATTTCCACGGCTGGCAGTTCTCTCCCGACGGCGCGAGCGTGCCGTCCTTTATTATCTTCTCGATATCGTTATTCATAACGGTCTTGGAATTTATAGGCCGAAGATCTTTTTGAACGATTCGGACAGTTGATGGCGTTTTTCGATCTGTTCCGGCGAGTCGAAATCGGGTACAAGCTGTTGATCAAGCGAAATAAGGGCGCGGTTCATTTCCAACGGCTGCCCGTTCAAGATCTTTCTTACGCAATAGGCCACGGCCGCGCCATTAACGAACGCCGCGCCGCCCAGCTGCGGCCACGAGACGATCGTCTTGCCCATTTCCAAAAGCGACTGCTGCATTCTTTCCGTCACGTTCTCGGCTCCGACGTGTTTCGTGATCATTTTCCCGATGCCGAACTTGTCGAGCCCGGAAAGCATCTCAAAGGAAATGTCGTCGCCCATGCGGCCGTGGAAGAACAGCGTCGCCGGATCCAGATCGTATCGCTCGATGTCAACGACCGCGTTATCGCCGTTGTCGGCTGCCATGACAACCGCAATGCCGTGCCTTTTCGCCTCAACGCGTATCAAATATTTGAAAGCCAAACTGTCGATCTCATCGATCACGATATCGAGTCCGTCAAAGAAGTTTCCGATGGAGTCCTTGGTCAGTCCTTCCGGAAAAATTTCGACCTGCGCATACGGGTTGATCTCGTATATTTTTCGCGCGGACAATTCAACCTTGAGTTCGCCGAGTTCATCGGCGCCGGCAAGGATCCGATTGGTGTTTGAAAGCGCCAGTCGATCCATATCGGCAAGCTTTATATGCTTGGCCCCTCCCCCCATAACAAGCGCGAGCGCCACGCTTGAACCGACCGAAAGACCGGCCACGCCGACGGTGGCGTTATAAAATTTCATCTGCTCGTCTTTGTTGATCAGGTTCTTGTTCCGCGCCGTCCTGACCTTATGAAAATCGGCTTCATCAAGGATATGGGTAAGGCCGGCGCTCCAAGGAAAATAAACCCATTTGCCATGAGCATTGATATCGCGATCCTTTTGCAAACCGTCGTAATACTCCTCGAACTTGATCTTGAACCCCGGCGAATAAACCAGCGGCGGATCGTTAACGGCAAAAAGCTCGCGAAGTTGTTCTTTGTAGTCATCGGAAACGCGGCAAACGCGCCCGTCGGCAAAAAGCTTGCCGAGGGCCTCCCGCGCCGCCGGTTCGTTAAGATCAAAAAAAAACCGGTTTGTGTCCGAGATGCGCCGCGCGCGCGCTTTCAATAAACTTTTTTATCGTATCCATATTTGATCGTCTTAAGACAATTGAATCATACATTAAAAGACCGTCTTGTTAAAGGACTTTGGTCACTTTTTAACCCACTTTTGCTTGGCGCCGGGGCGAAAATGCTCCGGATGCTCGTGCGGCCAGAAGATTATCTTCGGCTTCACCTTGGCCGAGAACATATTGGCGTTATTCTTATATTCGGCGCTTTTGGCCGTCAAACTTTCAAAGACGCATTTTGACACGTCTTGAGCCAACTTTTCGGAACCGTTCGCGCCCGGCTTTAATTCAACGTTGATCTCGAGATATTCGTCCATCTTGTCGTCGTGCTTCACCGACATGGTGAATTTTCCGGTGATATGCTCCTCGAGTTCGGCCCTTAAAAGGCCGCCGCGCACATGCTCGGGATAAACGATCGCCCCGTAGAACTTGGTCGACAGGTCGGTCCGCTCATAAATATAAATGAAAGGAAATTTGCAAAGCGAATCGGCAAGGCCGGCTTTTTTAACCTCATTCTCCAGATCCATCCCCTCTTCGGCAAAAATTTTTTCCACTTCGTCAAAGTCCATGACGCCGCCGTTGTCGCCTATCTCATAACGCACGAGCGGCAAGACGCTATCGCTTGTGCAATAAACCTTTCGGTTATCGCATTCAAAATTTATGAAACCGGGGTGGAATTGCGCCAAGGTCGGAAGACGGGCGGCTTCTTTAAAAATTTTCTTATACAGCGTCGTGTTCGAAAGCGCGAGCCGTCTTATCAAGATGCATACCGGGGTCTCCTCGGCCATGGTGCCCAAGTCGGCGCTGCCGTAAATGTTCATCGTCTCGCGATAAACATCGCGAATGCCGACGCGCTCGGCGATATGATCGCGGAAATCTTCCGAGAACGCTTCAGCCGCGAAGATCATTTTGACCTTGAACTTTTTCCAATCAACGCCATGGAGCGGCGCTTCATCGACAATGTCTTTCATAAACGGCGGATAGCCGCACAAAACCACCTGATCGTAACGGGGCGCGACGCTTTTCAACGCTTCAAATATCTCCCCTTTGTTGACCCCCGGGGTGATGATCGCGAGCCGATAGTTTCGCTCGGCGATCATCTTAAAGGCCTGGTAGGTGATGATCCCGCCGATCCAAACGCCCATGCCGAAACAGACCACGACCAGGGTCGAGCCGTTGGGAGGAGTGCGCGAATTCTTCAAAAACATCTCGTGATAGACGGACGAACGCAGGTCAATCGCGTTGTCCCTTGGAAAATAGAACGAGTCGCCGGTCGAACCCGAGGTCGAAGTAAAAACGGTGGAATGCTCCGAAAGCGATCCGTTCGCGCAAAGCCGTTCAAGCGGATACGCGCGAAGATAATTATTTTTTCCGACCGGCGGCACTTTTCCAAGGTCGGCCGTTGTTTTGACCGTCGCGGGATCGACGCCCGCGGCGCGCAAAAAATCCCCGTAAGCGGGGACGCGCGCCGCCGAAGAACGAAAGGACGCCAAAGCGTTCAAGCGGCGCATTGTTTTCCAATAAGGGGATCCCTCCGAATAGATCTTTTCCAAGATCATTCCGGCCGGCGTTGTCGGTTCCGTCATATATTCTTTAACGAATCTTAACATTAACGGCCGCCTTCCGTCATCCCCAGCACGGATAAAAGCAGCCCTTGCGCTCGCGGCGCGCCTGTGGCAGAATGCTTTTCTTCGTTCTTTTGATCAACCGCAAGCGGCTTCCCGATCCGGGAAGCAAGGAGAGAAGCCCATGAAACAGGAGGGTACGCAGATGCACGGTGGCTGACCACATAGAACATAGTGGTCGCAAACGGCCGCCGACTCATGGGGAAAACGCGGTCCCGCCACAACGGGACCGCGTGAGTCAGCTCATTGAGGTACATTAGCGTTCCTCCACAAAACGTCAGAAAAACTAAAAGCAATGGCGGCCGAAAGGTTGCTGATACCAAAGCGTAAAAAACTCCCCAGGCGCAATATTTCGTTCTTTGGTAGCGCAGCCCTTGCTCGCATAAATCCAAACCGATCTCAACGCGCCGCGACCCCGCCCTCTTCCAGTAGAGGGCGGGGCTACTTTTTTATATAAGCTTCTTTGTCTCGGCCGCTTTCCAGGCCAGTTCGTATAGCGAGCGCATGGTGCGGGAAAAATCTTTATGGTCGATGATCGAGCCGACGATCCGTTCGGAATATGAGATAAGGGCAACGGTGTTGCCGAAGATCACCACTTCGCCGGCGAAGGGGAAAACCTCATGGCTGACGCGACGGTGTTCGTGCGTCTCTCTCGAAAGCGACTCGCTTAAAACCTTTTCGTTGATCTCGTCGGAGCAGGTGTAGAGCACTCTTCCACCCAGGTCAAAACGCTTCATTTGTCTTTGGTGCGCGCGCATGTTCTCGACGGAAATATGTTCCCGCAATCCGTCGATATCGAGCGCCGACAACACCTCGTCGTGCCGCGCGCAGTAAAGGATCTGCCGCATCGTTTCCAGCCCTTGCAAACCCTCGTAGTAGCGCACCGACGGCCGCGGCAGGCCGGACTTTACCATGGCTTCGAGCTCGGGGAGCGCGGCGGCGAGCGACGCTTTGCGGTCGTTCATCGTAAACGATTCCCTTTCAATGCGCGCGAGCAAATGCGCCGGCGGCTCGGAAGAAAAGTGCCGCGTGCCGTCGCGATCGACAGAACTCATGAGACCGCGCGACATCAAATTCTCGGCAATGAGATAGGTGGTGCCGCGGTTGATCCCGGACTTTCGCGCGAGGGCGACGGCCGCGGCCGAACCCAGCTCTAACGCGGCCAAATAGACCTTAGCTTCTTTTTCCGACAATCCGGCGCCTTCAAGCGCCTTTTCCAAAGTTGGCATGGTT
>CAIQCM010000041.1 GCA_903870305.1 uncultured bacterium | reverse complement strand
GATATTTGGTATTAGGTTTGTTTAAATTAATTCCCTCGGTTTTTTGGTTGATAAGAAATTTCCGGAATTGACCACCTTTTGTACCGTCTGTTTTTTGCGGCCGCGCGCCACGGCCAGTTCCGGATCAACCGTTTCTTGCATTCGTTCATAACCGACTTTGGCCAGCCAAAGTTTGAACGGCTCGGCCTTGGGCGACGGGATCGATTGAACGAGACGAAAGACGGTTTCGACGTCAGCGGCGTCGGTAAGGTAAGATTTTCCGTCAGAAGACCTCATTTTCAGTTGGTCACATTTTGTGACGACCTCGCTTCCCTCTGTTTTTAGGCGATTTTTCAGGGTGGTCCAATAACTTTGAGCTCGTTTGTGATCCGGTTGTTCGGTCAAAATGGCAATTATATCCACAACGGAAAAATACCATTTTTCCTCTTTTTCCACCCACGCCCGGCGGACAGGGTGATCCTCGAAGATCGCAATTAACTTGTTATTTTCTTCTGACATATTGTTTGTCGTGATGAATAAAGTTTAGGTTATAAGCGGACTTGTCGCAACCGCATAAAAAATGACGCTTTAAGCGGTTTCGTCGCCTAAAGCGTCATAGTCAGTCAGATCGCAGGGAATTGTTTGATATAACAATTATATCATAGTCAACGGTTTTCAATAAGTTCCTTTCTTCGAAAACACCGCGGCCGGGGTTTTGAATAGAATAATGAGGTCGAGATACGGCGACCAGTGTTCGATGTAAAAATTGTCGAGGCGCACTTCGTCTTCAAACGGAATGTCGGAGCGACCCGAGATCTGCGCGAGCCCGGTGATGCCGGGTTTGATCGCGAGCACGCGTCGCTGGCTTTGCAGGTATTTGGCGACTTCGCGCGGCTGATGCGGGCGCGGACCCACAAGCGACATGCTGCCGGCAAGCACGTTAAAAAGTTGCGGCAGTTCGTCCAATGATGCGGCGCGAATAAAGCGGCCGACGGAGGTGATGCGCGGATCGTTTTTTATTTTGTAGATCGGGCCTGTTTTTATGCTTTGTTCCTTGATTAATTTTTCTTCCAAGCGCAGCGCCTCCTCTTGGTTCCCAAATTGTTTGCCGATCGAATGTTCGGCGTACATCGAACGGAATTTGAAAGTATTGAAGAATTTTCCGTGTTCGCCGACGCGCTCATTTTTAAAGATGATCGGCCCTTTTGAATTCAGCTTGACTGCAAGCGCGATGATAATAAGAAAAGGGGAAAGGATGATGATCAAAAGCAATGAAATGAAAATGTCGATCGCGCGTTTGGCGATCGCGCCCCAGCCCTCCAAGGGCGTGCGCTTTACGTCGATGACCGGAACACCCCCCAGCATGACCGTTTCAATCGACGCGCGTTCAGTGCCCAAGAGGTCGGCGACGTAGCGAAAGACAAAGTGATGGTCGTCGCAGAACGATTGGATGGAAACAATGTCGGCGCGCGCCATTCCCGGGTCGGCGAGCAAGATGCCGTCGATGAGTCCGCGTTCGTGCATGGCGCGCAGATCGTTTTTGGTTTGCTCGTCCCAGCGCGGGAAGTGGGCGACAATTTTCGTAGTCCAGCGGAACTGCGTGGCATAGGCGCGTTCAATTGCCTCCGACGATGATGACTTTCCCACCATGGCGATGCGGGTAAGGCCGAGTCCCTTGCGCGTCAAAAAATATCGGACAATGCGGATGATCGTTCGCCCGGCAAAGATATAGAGAATGGCAAAGCTCCAGGCCGCGAGCACAATAAAGCGCGAGGCGAAATATTCGCGCTGAAAGAAAATTGCGACGATGACAATGGCGATGCCGGTTGAAGTGGCGAGGACGATGCGGGGAAATTCGCCGGCCAAGCGCTGGCGTACCCTGGGGGCGTAGAGCCCGGCGGCCGCGAAGATGAACAAAAAGACGAACGAAAAAATTCCCGCGCTCGCCATATATTCGGACATGGAAACGGTCTGCGAGGTGGCAAGGTATTGCGCGAACGGCCCAAAGCGCAGAGCGTACGACGAAAGCGCCGCCGCGATGAGTGCGCAGTAGTCGAGCGGCACGAGAATGCCGAGGAAGAAAAGGTCGAGGCGTTTCATGAACATATCGTAGTATTTTTTGGCGTTTAAGTCGAGGATCGGCGAGTTGACCGCCGCCGCCGTTCGTGTTAAAAAACGATCGATCGCGTCGTAATGGCGCGACAAGGAGGAGTCAATGCAACTTGAAAAAATTGTCGTGACCCGTCGCCGGAGATCGAATTCGTGGCGAAAATACAGGCGATCCGCCGGGTTTTGGCTGGGAGAAAACAAAAATCAGGTCGAGGTCGAGACGGTTCTCGCCGGCACGGCGCCTTTCGTGGTTCAGTCGATTCCGGGTTTTGAGAATGATCCGCCGAGCGTGTCCGAACCGGCATTTGCCATGTGTTTGCGCGCCGCCGCTTGGCACGTCAGTTCGCTTTCGGCTTATTTGCCGATAGAACGCGCCATGGATTTTCTGCCGTTCGTTCAGGTGCAAGCGTGCCATCTCGAGTACCGCCGTCCGATCGTCGAGAAAATGTTCCGAGTCGGGGAGCCGGACGGAAAATCATCCGCCGAGCCGATCAAACTGCGGACGCTTAACGAATGGACGCTAAGAGCGAAGACAATCTTTGCTCTTTTCCCGGGGGTCACCGAAACGAGCATCCGCGAGCTCATTGAAGCGGCGGGCACGCATATCGGATTGGGGATGTTCTCACCCAAGCACAAAATCGAGCGCGAAAAATGCGGAGGCGCATACGGATCATTTGCGCTCGCCAAGTTTGAAACGCTCTCCGGCGCGTGGCTCGATTCGCCAAATTCATCCAAAGGGGCGCGCGCGGCCGCAAAAAACGTTAGCCGAACCGTCTCTCAGATCGCTTTGGCAAGTGACGAAGACGATGTTGATTGTCGCCGCGATCAAGACGGGGACGAAGAAGATAGTGAAGAATTCAAGCCGTGAAGCGTGATCGCGAACGGCATTGCCCGATCGGGCGGTGCCGTTTTTCTAATAGCAAAAAAGACCCCGGTAAGGGATCTTTTTTGATGCTCGCATATCTGTAAGCCGGATTCTGTCCCAAGCTTGCGCTCGGTGATGATCATCTCTCTGGGGTTCGTATTGCTACGAACCTCAAGCGGCCGTACGGCCTTGCACTGGATAGGTGTTTGCCCCGGCGGTTGTCTCCAACCGTGCCGCGTGAGCTCTTACCTCACGATTTAACCCTTACTCGCCCCGCCGATTGGCGGGGTCTCGCCCACATGGGCTCGAGCGGTATGTTTCTGTTGCGATCTCGACCATGTTGCCACGATCGAGGTACCCCATCATATGATGGGACTATCCATGGGTTTGGCAGAAAATTTCTCTCGCGAGAGGCGAAATCATCTGTTGCTCCCCGCTGCTGTTAGCAGTTATCGCTTTCGATGCGCCTTGCGGCGCAAAGAGTGTCCGGACTTTCCTCTCCCCGTTTATTTTGCAACAAACGAAAAGCGATCATCCGATATGCGAGCCATGGCAATTTACCATCAAAACGCGCTTTTGTCAATCACCCGCGATGCGTCAAATAGTGGTACCATTCATGCATATGAATAAACGAATCAGTTATTTGATAATGGCAACAATCACCATATTTTCGTCATATGGGGCCAATGCGCAGGTTTATCAATATAATGGCAGGCACGGGGCGCCGGTTATTGCGATATCGGGACCGCCCAGCATCATTTTCCCCGTCCAAGGAGGAGCTAGTTTTACCGATGACTTTGGCGATGCGCGGAGCGGCCATGTGCATGAAGGCAACGACCTTATTGCGCCGAAGATGACGCCGATTCTGGCTGCGCGCGGCGGCCGGATTGTTTTTGCGCCGATGACCGAACCGTCTTACGGTTATATGATCACGATTTCCGGCGACGATGGCTATACTTACAATTATATTCACATCAATAACGACACGCCGGGAACCGATGATGGGATTGGCGGACCGCAATACGCATACGCGCCCGGCAT
>CAIQCM010000040.1 GCA_903870305.1 uncultured bacterium | reverse complement strand
TGCTCGAATTCGCGATCCAAATGCCGAAGACCGTGAGCGAGGGCGAGACCGTCTATGCTCTCGGTTCGTCGGCGTCGCTCCAAAGCGGCGTGGTCTCGTGGCAGTGTTTTGGCATGAAGGACGACAAGCGATTCTTGTCGGACGTGGCCGATGGCGAAGGACGGCCGATCAAGTCCTACTATCTCGCGAAACGCAAATTAGCGAAGTGAGCGTCGAAAGTTTTTCGATATTGGGCCTCGTGGATAACCACCGGGCCCTTTTTTCTTTGTCGGTGAAGTGCTATCCTTTAACCAATTAATGATATTATTTTCAATATGTCCAAAGGGTTTAAGATATTCACGATTGTCGGCATTGTTATTCTAGCGGCGGGGGCGGTCGCCATGTCGTATAAGATGGACAAAGATAAATTCTCGACCCTTCGTCCGACGAATCAACCGGTCGCGGTTTCCGGGAACGAGAATGCGCCAAAGCCAGAAACCAACACCAACGCGCCGGCAGCAAACGTGACTGGCTTTGGCGAGAACGTCGTCTATACGGCGCCGACCGTCAAGATCAATGCCGATGTGTCCAAAGATTTTAACGTGAGCGATATTAAGAACATCGCCGTCATGGAAAAGGCGTACGGTTTCAAGTTCTCCGCCGCCGAACTCAAGCTGCTTGCGGCCAACAAGTTCGTCATTAAGGACCTGACGGACACGACGATCAAACCGATCTCGTATCGCGAACCAAATGCCGACCGCGAGTTTTCCGATCTGTATTACGCGGTTAGCGGGAACACCGATTACAAGTTGCGCCAGCCGGAAAATGCGGTCTTTTATTCGGCCGACGTTTTCACCAACACGTACAACAACATTTACACGGAATTGCTCAAAGAAATGGAGAATACGGTTTTTTATCCGGCCATGACCGATCTCTCCAAGAAATTCTATGAGGCGGCCGACGAACATTTGGGCGCGGCCACGACCGCGGCCGACAAAGCCAAGTGGACCAAGATCAGGAATTATTTCGCCGTGCCGTACGCGATCTTTGAAACGGCGGCGCAGCCGCTCTCGGCCGCGAGCTATATTAATCCCGACGGATCGCAAAAAGATCCGGTCAAGGTTCAGGCCGATTTCACGCAGCAGGACGGTGCGGTTGATACTTACGCGAACGCCGCGATCTTCCTCGACAAGCTTGATCTGGACAACGCGGACAAGACGGTCGTTCTCGCCGACCTGAAAAAAGCCTATGATGCGAGCGGTTTGTATGCGCCGGAAATTTTTGCCAAGGAATATTCCGATTACGCTGACAAGGTCGGGATCGATTTCAAGGTGGACTTCAGCCAGTTCACACCGCGCGCCACCTACACTTCATCGTCATTGCGCCGCGCCTACTTCCGCGGCATGAAGTGGTACATCATGCTCCCGTTCTTCGTTAAAAGCGCCGACCTGACCAATTACGCTTTCGGCATTTCGCAGCTCATGGCCGAGAATCCCGCGCAAGCGAAAGATTATGACCGGCTGGAGTCAGCGATCGATTTTATGGTCGGCGGCAGCGACGACCTGATGCCGGTCGATTACCTTAAAGCGCTCGACGCCGCCAAGAACGCGCCTGACAAAGAGGCCGCGATCATGGAATATTTGACCAAGGCGCACAATCCGAAGATCAAAGACATGCAAGCTAATTATCCTTCGGTCGGAGAAGTTCAAAGCGCCGACGTGCTGGTCGATACCAAAGGCATGCGTTTCTTTAGCGGCAAATTCATTCTCGATTCTTACTGGACCGGACAACTGACCCAGGGCGACGAAGCGCCTAAGCCGGGTTATGACCAAAAGCTGCCGCCGATGGCCTCCTCATTGGAGGTGATGGGATTGCTTGGTTCGGATTACGCCAAAACCCAAATTCCCAAACTCGATTTCTACAAGCCGACCAATTCGCGCGCGATCGATAAAGCGATGAAAGACCTGGCGACGGAAAATGCAACTTATACTGACGCCGATTGGATGAAGAATCTATACACCGGCTGGTTGTGGACGATCAAGGGCTTATTTGATTGGCAAAAGACCAATGCCAAACTGCTGCCGCCATTCATGCAGTCGCTCGCCTGGCAGGCCAAGGTGCTGCAAAACGCCAGCGGGTTTTGGACCGAGTTGCGGCACGCGACTATTCTTTATGCCAAGCAGTCATTCGCCGAGTTGGGCGGCGGCGGCGACGGCTGCGACGCTCGCAAAGTGCCGGAGCCGCCCAAGGGCTATATTGAACCGCAATTGCTTGCTTACGAGCGTTTAAGTTACTTGGCGAAGAAAACCGATGCCGGCTTGACCGAGCAGGGCTACCGGTTGAGCAATCAAGACCCGCTTAAAGCATTCGTTGCCATGATGGATACGGTCATTGATTATTCGCAAAAAGAATTGGCCAATGCCAAGTTTAACGAAAAGGTTGTTTCCGTCACTAATGTCGATCCCAGCGATCCAAACAATTCCTGCACCACGAACTCGATCGACGGAACCAGCGACTGGGAAAATATTCGCAAGGTGCTGACTCAGGATCTTGTCGAATCGCTGCCCGTGCCGGTCGAGGGCCCGGTCCTCTTTGCCAAAGACAAGCGCGCCGCCATTTTGGCCGACGTGCATACCGGTGAGGATTCGAGTTATCCATTGCATATTCTCTATGAAGGTACGGGTGTTCCATACGTCATCTTCACCGCGGTCGAGGACGCCAACGGTCCGCGTCTCACCGTCGGTTTCACCTACTCGCACTACGAGTTTACCAAGCCCTACGGCGGGCAGCGGATGACCGACGAGGATTGGCAGAAGAATTTCTACAAACCGGGCGATACTTACAACGCTTTCGACTATGTCGCAAAGTCATTGAAGCCGGCGGTTAATTATTGGTACTCGATTCTCTTCGCGGGAAAATGAAAAATAAGATCATAATTTTGCTCGCGATCGCGGCGGCTGTAATTGCAGTCGCCGCTTTTGCGATCATAAAAAATACTATTCGAGCAAGCGAGCCGCGCGAGCGTGTCGAGAATTTCATTATTCCCGTCGCGCATTACAACAATCTATATTCCTCGCCGCAGCAATTTGAGGAGGGGATATACGCCGCCGATCATCGCGCCGTCGGCAAAGGAACGGGAACGATCCGCGCCGCCATTGCCCCGCACCACCTGGTCGCCGCCGAGGATGATGCAGTCGCGCTCCGCGCGCTTGCCGGTCAGAATATCTCAAATATTATCTTGATCTCGCCCGACCATTATAATAAATGTCCGACCGCACTTTGTACGGCAAACGCCGATTACGAAACTTTTTTCGGTCATATGCGCGCTTCGCCCACAGTCGTAAAAGACCTTGTTGCGTCGCCACTCATTACCAACGCTCCCGGTCTATTTAACAACGAGCACGGCATTTACGCCGTCGCGCCGTTCATTGTTCATTATCTGCCCGGCGCTCCCGTAACCCCGCTCGTTGTCGCGATCGATTATTGGAAAACGAACAAGGACGCAATGCTTGCTTTACTGCAAGCGCAAGCGAAAGCGGGGACGGTATTCGTCGTGAGCAGCGATTTTTCCCACTATCTTCCGTATGGCGAGGCGGAAAAAATGGACGCGCTCACCAAAGCGGTTTTGGTCTCCGACGATCTCGATGCGATCGAACAGCTTAAAGATCCGTCGCAAAGCGATTGCCCCGCCTGTCTGTGGCTCCTTGCCTCGCTCGCGAAGAATAACAATTTCTATCATCCCGATTTTTTAATGCACACCAACTCCGCCGCGCTCTTGAACGATTTGAACGTCAAAGAAACAACGAGCCATTTCGCTGTC
>CAIQCM010000039.1 GCA_903870305.1 uncultured bacterium | reverse complement strand
TCATGATGGAAAATTGGCCGTCGTCGAGCCGGTCATCGGGCTGGAATTGCCGATCGTTATTCTTCTTTCCATTATTTTTCGCGGCGAGTCGCTGACGTTTTTGCAGATATCGGCGATCGTCGCGATCTTCATCGGCATAACCCTCACGGTCACCCAGCGCAAATTCCATTGGCATCGCAGGATCGTTCTTGAAAAGGGTTTTATTTATGCGGGGATCGGCGCAGTCGGTATGGCGCTCACTAATTTCCTTTACGCCGTTTCCAGCCAGGACTCATCCGCGATCTTCACGGTCTGGTTCATTCATACGGTTATTGCGGTCGTTTGCCTCGTGATCTTGGCGCGATGGCGCGTTGTCTATACCATTTTTGACGATATAAAAAAATACCCCGCCGGGATATTGGTGATGGCCGTCGCCGACAATGTCGCTTGGCTCGCCTACAGTTCGGCATCAACCTATATTCCCATTTCCATAACCACCGCTGTCAGCGAAAACTATATCGCGCTTGCGCTTATCCTCGGCGTCGTCGTTAATCATGAAAAATTCCGCAAGCACCAATATTTCGGAGCGACTCTCGCAATCATCGGGCTCACCTTGCTCGCCTTTATTTCACCTCAGTAAATTTATGCAAGAATTTGACGGCGGAAAAAAGATCGGCGTTTCCATATTGGGCGCTCCGGAAAAGCGCATCATTAATTGGTTGTCCCCCAAAGTTCCCGCGTGGATCAGGTCGCATCATTTAACGCTCTCCTCGATCCCGATCAGTATTTTGATAATCGTATTCAGTTTTTTGGCTCGCGAGAGCGATGCTTATTTGTGGGGCGTTTCGGCGATGATCGCTATGCAATGGCTTACCGACTCATTGGACGGCGCCGTCGGCCGTTTGAGGAAGGAGGGACTGGTCCGCTGGGGTTATTATATGGACCATTTTTTGGATTATATTTTCTTAGCTGCGGTCATGGCCGGGTATATGATCCTGTTGCCCGACCATTTTAAATATCTTGAGTTTTTTATTCTGGCGATCTTTGGCGCGTTCATGGTGAATTCATACCTGGCTGTTTCCGCAACCGGCCGTTTTCGGATAAATCATCTCGGTATCGGCCCAACTGAGATCCGGTTGGTTTTCATCTTTGTCAACACGATGCTTTTCTTTTTTGGCAAAACCTACCTCGCCGGCACGTTGCCGTATGTGTTGGGCTGTTCCGTCCTTGCGCTTTGCTTCGTCGTCTATCGAACGCAGAAAGAGATCTGGGGACTGGACATGAATGATCGAAAATAATTTTCAAAATTGCGCGGCTTTTTTAAGATCATTTGATCTTGATTGCGCGGAGCGCCAGGAACATCGGGAACTCGGAGCGGGCGCGGTTTAACGGTTTATTCTTCCCACGTAAAACCTCGTGCCGTTAGGCCGGGGATGTAGACGATCCGTTGTCCGGCTATATTGTTCGAGCAGCAGTCGAGAACCGTTGCTTCTCGACTGCGCTATCGCTCCGCTCGAAGAATATGTTAGGACGGCGGACAAGCGAAGCTTGTATTGTGACTATGCTCTGAAACCCCGTGCCGTAAGGCCGGGGTGTTTCATTGACTGTTTCGGCGTCGCGGTTGTAAGCTCTCGTTGAGAGAAGAGTGTACCGAAACAACACATGAATAGGGGGAGCCAGATGACTGAATTGCGAGTGGAAGATTGGTTTCCGCAAGACGCGCGCGAGGCGATGCAAAACGCTCCGAAAAATCAGAAATGGATCGAGGAGGCGGCATACTATCATTTCCTGCATCGCGAGCGCTATCATATTCACGGGGACTGGCACGACGATCGAAAAGCAGCGTTGCGGCAGCTTGATGACCGGGTTGAACATATTTTTCTCAAGCTGTTTCTCGAGAAAGCCGAGCCCAAGATTAGGATCCGCTGCTCGGTGATCAAATATGTGGCTCTTTTCAGCAACCGCACGCCGTCCGAGATCTTCGACGATATGCCGCTTGCCGGCCTGCCGTTCTTCGATGACGGGCTCGGGCTCACCTGTATCATTCCGTCCATCTGCAAGGAAGCCAAGGTCGCCGAAATGAGCGCGCCACGAGGCGTCAGTACGGTCGGAGGATTGATTGTTGCTCTTCAGACGGAGTATCAAGTTCGCTGCGCGCGTCCTCGTCGCCGCAGAACAAAAATATCCCTTCGCAAATGAGGGGATCGGTATCTGTGAGGCGTAACCGCGATCGCGCGGACGCCTCATTTTTTTAAATTATTTTATCTTGATCGCGCGCAACGCCAAAAACATCGGGAACTCGGCGCGGGCGCGGT
>CAIQCM010000038.1 GCA_903870305.1 uncultured bacterium | reverse complement strand
GCCATTTTCGTATCCGCGACGATCATGGGGAGCGCCTTCTTGGCGTCGCGGCCTTTGATCTTGAAAATTTTTGCGACTGCCTTGGCGTTGGTCGCGTCGCAACCCAAACCGTACGCAGTGTCGGTCGGATAAACAACAACAGCGCCGGCGCGGAGTTGCTTGGCGACCTCTTTCAATATTTTATTGTTCGTATTTTTGATGATGAGCATAAATTGCCGTCATTGCGAGCGAGTCCGCAGACGAGCGTGGCAACCCCCTCGGAACATCACCATGGTTGCTATATTCACGAGATTGCTTCGTCGGCGTCGGCCTCCTCGCAATGACGCCGTATTACCCTTTTTTATTTTCTCGAGACCATTTCAAGAACGCCTCGGCGAATGGTTCGAGCTTGCCGTCCAAGACGCCGACCGTATCGGAAGTTTCATATTCGGTTCGGTGATCCTTAACCATCCGGTACGGCTGAAGGACATAAGAGCGGATCTGGTTGCCCCACTCGGCCTCGTGGTACTCGCCGCGGAGTTCCGCGCGCTCGGCCAAACGCTCTTTCTCGCGCACGAGCGCAAGACGCGCTCGCAAGACCTTCATCGCCGTTTCCCGGTTCTGCGATTGCGAACGTTCGTTCTGGCAAGTGACGGTGATTCCGGTCGGAATGTGGACGATGCGCACGGCCGAATAGGTCGTTTGCACGCTCTGCCCGCCATGACCGCTCGAGAGGTAGGTGTCGATCCGAATGTCCTTCGGGTCGATCTTAAGATCTTCTTCATCGGGGGCTTCTGGCAAAACCTCGACGAGTGCGAAGGATGTGTGGCGCATCTTCTCCGCATCAAAGGGCGAGATGCGCACCAGCCGATGAACGCCATGCTCGCTTTTAAGGTATCCGTAAGCGTATGGCCCTTCGATCGAGACGGTCACGGATTTTATGCCGGCTTCATTACCCCTGTTCTCATCGACGATTCGCGCCTTGAGTCCGCGGCGCTCAGCATAACGCAAATACATGCGGCAAAGCATCTCGGCCCAATCCTGCGCTTCGGTGCCGCCGGTCCCCGCATGGATCGCCATGATCGCGTTTGCGTGATCGTATTTGCCGGAGAGCAGAACAAAAAATTCCAGCTTTTCAAAACGTTCGCGCAGCGCCGCGAGCGACGCCTCGGCTTCGGCGTTAAGGCCGGCGTCTTTTTCCTTATCGGCGATCGAAATAAGTTCGCCCAAATCCTTAACGTCGCGCTCAAGCGCGTCCCATTCCAAAAGTTCGGCGCGCAAAGTCCCGGCCATTTTCGATGTCTTGGCCGATGTTTCACCATCCTTCCAAAAATCGGATTCCGCCATTTCCGCTTCTATGCCGACAAGCTGTGCGCGCTTTTTATCGTGGTCAAAGCAACCTCCTCGTTTCCGCAACGCGGGCGAGGAGGCCTTGGGTGTCTTTAAAAATATCAGACATATACACTTTGATTAAGAACCAAGAACCAAGAACCAGTTTCCAAGTCATCTTTGAATTTGGTTCTTATATTTTATTTGGAAATTGGTTCT
>CAIQCM010000037.1 GCA_903870305.1 uncultured bacterium | reverse complement strand
GCGCGGATCTTCACAGCCGTATTTTTCCCAGTCGTGCTGAGGAACAATGATCTGTTCGCGACCTGAAAAACTAACGCCGTCGGTCGAAGTTGCGTGCCCGATCGTGGAAATGCGCATTTCCACCCCGTTCACTTGTTCGGGCGATGACTCGGCGCGATAAAAAAGATCGATCTTTTTTGCGCCAAGCACGGCACTACCATTAAAAGCCGCTTCCGCCTCCCAGCGGTTCTCGCGGTTGGGCCAAATAATGGGATTACTTTTTGATCTTTTGACGAGAGGCATAAATTTTGCGCCCGGGTTTTTTCAAACCCTTAACTTTGGGCGTTCCGGAGCCCATAAGCTCCTTAAGGAAAAGATCGAGATTAGCCACGGCCACGCAGGTGACGGAATCGGCGCCGCCGTAATAAACGAACAATTCTTGGTCGATCACCACGGCGCCGCACGAATATACGATGCCCGGTTTAAATCCCTCGTTCTCGTAACAAGCGTCCGGTTCAAGAACAGGGGCCTTGGAGCGATACAGGATCTTGGTCGGATCTTTTAGATCGAGAAGCATCGCGCCCAATTTGTATCGATCCGGATCTTTTTCGTCGATCGCATGATAGAGGAGCAACCAGCCGTATTTTGTCTTGATGGGCGGCGGCCCGGCGGCGCGCACCCAGGTATCCCAAGCATTCTTTCTTCTTGTTTTTATATATTTGAGATGGATGATCCTTTCGCCCTCCCTAAGCTCGTCGAACGTGTCAAAATAATCAATAATAATGTCGGGGGTAATGTTGTGGAGAATGGCGAATTTGCCATTGATCTTTTCCGGGAACAGAACCCAATTTTTATGCGCCTCGCCGGGCGGGGAAATAAGAACGGGTTTCTCCCAATTCCAACGTTTATTCAAAAAGTCATCGAGTGAAATTGACGAGAGCGCGATACGGATCGAGCCCCAGCCATCAAAAGCGGTGTAGAGAAGGTAAACAATATCATCAATGCAGGTGAGGCGCGGATCTTCGCAGCCGCCGCTCCAGCCGCCGCCGGAACTCACGGCCGCGGGCGCAGTCGATCGGTCCGGCTCGCCGCGACGGCACGCGACGAACATTGGATCGCTCAAGCGTTCATGAATATGCTTGCCGTCAAAGCTCGAGGCATATCCCAGCACCGACACATCGTCTTTGCCGATCGCGCGATATACCAAATGCACCTTGCCGTCGGCATAGAGCGCCGCGGGGTTAAAGGTCGCTTGCGATTCCCAATGATTATGTTCGTGCGGCTTTAAGATGGGGTTATGGTCCGCCCTTTCCAGCTTTAAATCGCTTTCTTTCTTGTCATTCAGTCCCGGCTTAAGCGCCTTTATTTCACCGACGGGCGGAACTGTTTTCTTTGACGATAAAAGACGCGCCGGTTTTTTAACGATCCCGACTTTCCGTTTTGTAACGGTCTTTTGATCTTTTGACGGCGGTGCTGTGCCGTCCTTGCCTAACAACAATTCGCAAAGATCAGGAAAATGTCTTCGCCAAAAACCTTGC
>CAIQCM010000036.1 GCA_903870305.1 uncultured bacterium | reverse complement strand
ATGATGTTCGTGCCGTGTCCGGTGGTCGAGGCCTTGGCAATGTCGCGCACCGGCGCGTATTTGGTCGAAGTGTAGTAATCGGTGATCACAACGATCGCGCCGGTGACCGCGAGCCCCACGACCGCGCACCAGAAGAGCGAAAGCGGGTTGTCCAGAAGTCCGTCCATATAGCGCGGGATGACGACCCAGAAGGCCATGAGCGCAAGCAAACCAGCCGCGGCCAAACCCTTATAGAGCGCACCCATAATGTTTTTCTTGGCGCCCAAACGGAAAGCGAGCGATCCCAAGATGGAAGCGATGATGGCGACGCCGCCGAGGACGAGTGGGAAAGTGACGGCGCGTTCGCTTCCGGCAAACGAAAGCGAGGCCAAAAGCATGGCGGCGATCGTCGTAACCGCATAGGTCTCGAACAGGTCGGCGGCCATGCCGGCGCAGTCGCCAACACTATCGCCAACCTGGTCGGCGATCACAGCCGGGTTGCGCGGATCATCTTCGGGAATTCCTTTTTCAACTTTTCCAACCAGGTCGGCGCCGACGTCAGCGGCTTTGGTGAAAATTCCGCCGCCCAAGCGCGCAAAAACCGAAATAAGCGAGCCGCCAAAACCCAAACCGACCAAAGCGGACAAGTCGTGCGTCAAAGAATAATAGCCGGCCACCCCGATCAATCCGAAGCCGACGACCAACATTCCAGTCACGGTTCCGCCGCGCACGGCGGTCTCAAGCGCTTTGGCCAAACCCGAGCGAGCGGATTCGGCCGTGCGCACATTGGCTTTGACCGAAACCAGCATGCCAATGTATCCGGTTGCGCCGGAAAGCAACGCGCCGATCAAAAAACCGAGCGCGATCTTCCAGCCGAGGACAAACCAAAGAATTATCGCAAGTGCGAGACCGATCACCCCGACGGTTCGGGATTGGCGGCCCAAATAGGCCTTGGCCCCTTCTTCAATGGCAAGGGCAATTCCCTTTGCCTTGCCCTCGGGTACGGGGATCTTCAAGACCAATTTAATAAGAACGGCGCCGTAGATAACGGCTAGTGCGCCTGCGATAAGCGCGAAGATGACACTGGGTGTCATAGGACTGCTTTATTTATTATGAATAAAAGAAAAAAGACGAAGGGTCTTTGCTCACAGACCCATGTTAGGCCTAAACCCGCCATTAGGTCAACGCGACCGTTGACCGAAAAGGGTTTTTGTGGTAGTATTTTTGCTACGAGAGACAGGACTAGCGTCGTAAATTAAGTCCCTTAATCAAGCCAATTTTTGCGCAAAAAAACCGTGCCGGAACGATAAGAAAAGGCGCGAAGAACGACTTGTTAACGAGAACCATATTTCCACCAAGGTCCACAATTTCTTTATTAAGCTTTTGGTCGCCGCGGTCCGCGGCGCTCTTGGAGCTAAAAGGATCTTAAAAGGATTGTTTTTGATGTTGGGCGTCGCGATCTATTGGATCGGGCGCCATTTTATTTTGCCGATCCTCATCCGTTTTTATAGTTTATTGGTTCGCATTCGCCGCGCGCTTCGTCCGGCCGAACGCCGCTTTGTTCTTATCGCCACCCACCGGGGTATTTTGCACGGCGCCGTCATTGCTGTGGCTTTGACCACGGCCGGCGGTAATCTGTACGCGCAAACTCAGTCGACCGTTTCTTCGGGCGAACAATCGGTGCTTTACAAATACATCACCGGCGATGACAGCGCGGTTGTTGAATCCGGCCTGCCGTCGGCGAATGACAAAGAAGATGTTGCCAACTCAGACCCCGCTAACACCGGCGTTGCCGACGGCGACGATAGCACCGATCAAACTCTGGACCAGGGATCGGACACGATGACCGAGCTTGGCGCGCTCATGCCGGAAACCATTCCCGGAAGCGGCACGATCGCTCATCGCTCGCAGATCGAACAATATGTCGTCGGGCCGGGCGACACGCTTTCGGATATTGCCAACAAGTTCGGCATCTCTATTGCCACCATTCTTTGGGAGAACAAACTCACGGTCCACGATTTCATCCAGCCCGGACAAACGCTCGCGATCCTTCCGACCTCGGGCATCACCTATAAGGTAAAGTCCGGCGACACGATCGCCAAGATCGCGGCCGCAAACGGCGTTGATCCGCAAGATATCATGAATTGGAATAATATCACCGACGAAACGGCCCTCGCCGCCGGCGGGTCGCTCATCATTCCCGGGGGAAAGATCGCGCCTCCGCCAGCGCCCAAACCAAAACCCAAACCGATCGCTTCGCCGATCCAGATATTCACCAAGCCGCCGGACGTGGAGGACAATGGAGCGACCGATATGGTTTGGCCGACCACCTCGCACATCATTACCCAGCCCTACGGCATTTGGAGCCGCGTTGATCACGGCATTCACACCGGCCTTGACCTTGGCGCGCCAAAAGGAACGCCCATTTACGCGGCCGACGACGGCATTGTCACGCATTCGGGTTGCGGAAAATCATGCGCGACCGGCTATGGGTATTATGTCGACATCGACCACGGCAACGGGATCACGACTCGTTACGGCCACACCTCGGCGCGGTTCGTGGTCGTTGGACAGCAAGTGCATCGCGGCGAAACCATTGCGCTTATCGGTTCAACCGGTCATTCGACCGGCCCCCACCTGCACTTCGAGGTCCGCGTGAACGGAAAATACACCAACCCGATGCCGTACATTCGGTAAGGCGAAAGAACCAAGAACCAAGAACCAATTTTCAAGTAAAGTTTCAATTTTAAATTCCAAAACAGTTAATTACAGAAAACAAAAAAATATCGGGTTTAATACCGGGAGTCCCGAGTAATGCTCGAAGCGAGCGGTTCGCCATACAAAACCGAATTGCAAAGCCGCAATTCGGTTTTGTGTTTTTGATTTTATCAACTTACTTGGACATTGACCCTTGGTTCTTGGTCATTTCAATCTTGTTGATGATTGCCGACAGAATTCGGACTAGCTGATTTGACTCATTATGTAGGCGCGACCTCTCCCGTTCGAGTTCAGATGATTGGCCGACATCGATGAGCTGCAGCCAGAAGGCGCTTTCTTTCGCCTCCTTTCTCGATATCCGGAATCGAAAGAGGGTATCTTTTGCGCCGAGGCCATCGTTCGCTTCAAGGTAATTCGCTCCGATCGAACCGGAGGATCTCGTCAGTTGCTTGATATCTTCAATGGTCACGATGCTTCGAGGCAACCTCCTTAAGAGGATTCGGACATCTCTAGCAAATAGAGCCGTTCGCTCGTGCAGATTATATGGATGTTCGTTCATTTGGAATTTGGATTTTATCAACTTATTTGGAAATTGGTTCTTGGTTCTTGGTTTTTAATTAATGAGCTCCCTCCACCCTCGGCCTATATTGCAGCGCTTCAGCCAAATGTTTTTCTTCGATAATTTCCGCGCCCTCAAGATCGGCGATCGTGCGCGACACTTTCAATAAGCGATGGTATGAGCGCGCCGAAAGATGGAAACGGTCGACCGCCGCGCCGATCAGTTTTCCGGCCGCGTCGGTTGTCGGACAATATTTTGGAAGCATGCGCGCCGAGAGATCAGAGTTAGTGATGATCTTGGTTCCGGCATAGCGCGTGTTTTGCCGTTCGCGCGCCGCGATCACGCGTTCGCGCACGGACCCGGAGTTTTCATCGGCGTTTCCGGCCGTGAGCTCGGAAAAGTTCTGTCGCGGCACGTCGGCGGCGAGGTCGATGCGGTCGATAAGCGGACCTGATAATTTTTTCCGATAAAGTTCAAGCCGCGTCGGCGAACAGACGCATGATATTTGCGGATCCCCGGCATAGCCGCACGGACACGGGTTCTTGGCCGCGACGAGCAAGAACTTGGCCGGGTAAGTATTGGTGCCGGCGGCGCGCGAAACCGTGATCGTCCCGTCCTCAAGCGGCTCGCGCAAGTGTTCGAGCACCGAACGCGGGAACTCGGGGAACTCGTCCATGAACAGGATCCCGCGGTGCGCGAGCGATATTTCGCCCGGCCGCGCCGAGGCGCCGCCGCCCACCATCGCGACCGCCGAAGCCGAATGATGCGGGTGGCGGAAGGGGCGCGTGTTCACGAGGCCGCCGCCCGAAAGCAGGCCGGCTGCGGAGTAAATGCGCGTCGTCTCAAGCGCCTCGTTATATGTTAAGGGCGGCAAGATGCCGGGGAGCGCGTGCGAGAGCATGGTCTTGCCCGAGCCGGGCGGACCCGAGAGCAAAATGTTGTGGCCGCCGGAGGCGGCGATCGTTAAGACGCGCTTGGCGGTGAATTGTCCGCGAATGGCGGCAAAATCCGTTTCCCATTCCGGCGCGTTCAGTTCGGGAAGCGCGTGCGGCGCCGGGTCGATCGTGCGCGTGCCTTCAAGATGCAGCGCCAAAGCCAAGAGCGAGCCGACGGGAATTATTTGAATGTCCGGAACGAGCGCCGCTTCGGCGGCGTTCTCGACCGGCACGAACAAGCACGGCGCTTTGCTTTCGCGAGCCATTTCCGCGATCGCGAGCACACCGGGCACGGGTCGTACCGAGCCGTCGAGTGAAAGCTCGCCGGCATAGATCGCTTCATGCGGCAATTTTGTGATGAATCCGCAAGAGGCCAAGATCGCGACCGCGATCGGCAGGTCATAACCCGCGCCCGCCTTGCGCGAATCAGCCGGCGCAAGGTTCACCGTGACCCGTCCGGTCGGAAACGAAAAGCCGCTGTTCTTTATTGCCGCGCGCACGCGGTCGCGCGACTCCGAGACGGCGGCGTCGGGGAGTCCGACGACCGCAAAACCCGGAAGGCCGGACGCTATATCCGCTTCCACCGTTAGCGCGTGCGCCGCGATCCCGCAAAGCGCCGCGCTCTTTATTGAAGTTGCCATTTGTAAAAGCTATCGCAGAACTAGCATGAAACATGAAGCATGAAACATTCAGAAAGAAAAAATCAATCCGGGTGTTTCATGTTGTGTGCTTCATGTTTTATTAATTTTGCGATCAGCAGAAATACCGCCTTTAGGATTGCGTTCAAAGATCATGAGCGCGATCCCTGCGAGGATCATGATATCCGCAATGTTCCATGCGGACCGAGCAAAGATAATGTAGTCGGTCACCCCGCCGCCAATGATCCGGTCGTAAACATTGCTAGCGCCGCCTGCGGCAATAAGCATGAACGAACAGAGATCGCGCGTTCGAAGCGGTTTGCCGGCCAAGCGATGCCTCAAGGCAAATGCTGCCAGAGACATGAAAGCCAAAGCCGAAGCAATGGTCGCGACAATGGGCGAGAATAGCGAGAATGCCAGACCCGGGTTATAGAAATATTCGTAACTTAATCCCGATACCAAAACAGCACCCCTACCCGGAGGGAGTGCTGCAAAAGCATACCATTTAGCCAGCCGATCGAGCGCCAAAAGCGCGATAGGTAAAACGACGGCCAGCGCGCGTTTTACCCGCATAAAATTCTAGCCCTCCAGAGTAAGTTTCTTTTTGCAATCAATGCAGGAAGAAGAAGCCGGTCTTGCGCGCAAACGTTTTTCATCGATCTCCTTGTGGCAATATTTGCAAATGCCGTATTTGCCCGCCGCAATGCTCGCGAGCGCTTTATCAACGTCGCGCAAATTCGTCTCCAGGGTTCGTTCCAAGGTTAAATTGTTCGAGAAGGTCGTTACTTCGGCGGCGTTCTCGTCTTCGGCATCGCCAAAATTGGGGAAAGAAGCGGTATTCTCGCCCGGGTTGCGCGAGCTGTTCGTGGAAATTTCCGCGAGCTGCGCCGTAAGCTTGATCTTCTCCTCCTTAAGTCCGGTCTCCATTTCTTTGATGAATGCTTTGTCCAATGCCATATATATGTAAGGTTTCACTAGGTTTATATCTTACGCAAATAACCTGTTTCCGTCAATATAAAGAAAATCCGCCTACTGGCGGCTTTTGTCTCGATGCGAAGATGCGATGGCCGCTACACGGCCTTGCCTCGATGCTAATATGCGAATTGTACGAATATGACGAATGCCGTTACGAATTTGTATTTTATTCGTTATATTCGTAAGGATTTGTATATTGGCATCGAGTCGCTGACGTTCAGGCAGCCCATATAAGCAAAAGGGCCAACGGACCTGCGCGTTTAAGAAGATTAAAGGCAGGGTTGACCCCTGCGGCACAGGTCCACAGGGGTGACTCCACTCTTGGCCTCTCCATGAGGGGCAAAAGGTGGAATCACGACTGATGATAACCTATTCCGCTGCGACGATCATCCTTACCAATCCTTGGGAGATAGACCCTGTTTTGTTTAATGGGGTCTCCCACGTTTTAACATTTTGTTTTTGTTTTAACGGATCAGTACGGATGAAAGATATTTTCCCGTCTTATGACTTACAGGGAAATTTCTCTAAAGAGCTATCGTACTCAAGAGAGTACATACACATAGTATCACAAAAAACGGTCTCCGTCAACACACCTATATAACGGATATATTGGCCCAATAAAGAAACAATATATTAATGACCGGAATTAACTAGAAAGATGAACACTAAAATTATCCACAGATACGCCCTGTTTAT
>CAIQCM010000035.1 GCA_903870305.1 uncultured bacterium | reverse complement strand
CGCCGAATGTCGAATATCGAATGACGAATGTCTAAAAAATAAGACCCGCGAAAGCGGGTTTCATTTTTTTCGGAATTCGACATTCGACATTAGTCATTCGACATTAACATCAACGCACCCCTACCCCCGTACCCCTAGTTTCTTCATCAGTTCCCGATACTCTTCTTCCGAATAGTACCCGATCTTCACCGCGCCTTTGCGCCCGGCGCCGGTGATCGTGACTTTCGTGCCAAGGACGAGGCGCAGTGCTTCGGCGTCGGCGCGGGTCTGTGCGTGCGGCAACTTATCGACCGCTTTGCGCTCGCGCGCCGCTTCTTCGGCAATGCGCACGGTGACTCCCCCGCCCAGCATTGAAGCGAACATCTTTTCACGATCGCGGTCATCATTTATGCCGGCTAGCACCTTGGCTTGCGCCGCGCTCACGCGCCCGTCGATCACCGCTTGCTGCATGGCCTCGGGAAGCGACAAAAGGCGCATGAGATTGGCGATGGTCGGACGCGCCTTACCGACTTTCTTCGCGATCTCGTCTTGGGTAAATCCATACTCCTCGTTGAGCGAGCGATAAGCCATGGCCTCTTCAATGGCGTTCAGGTCTTGGCGGTTAAGGTTCTCAACGAGCGCCAGCAGCAATTTGTCGCGATCATCCTTGGTCTCGCGGATAATGACAGGCACCGAAGTGAGTCCCAAGGCGGTCGCCGCGCGCAAACGACGCTCACCGGCAATAAGTTCAAAGGAGTGGTCGGGTAGCAGGCGCGCAACAAGCGGCTCAATGATCCCGTGCTCGCGGATCGAGGCGATGAGCGACTCCAATTCCGCGCGGTCAAAGTGATGGCGCGGCTGACGCGGGTTGGGCGTGATGCGGCCGATAGAAACGTCGTGGATCCTCCCAAGTTCGGGAACGAACGACACGGACGCGGCGGATACATGCGGCGGCGCGGCCTCATCGCGCTTTGGAATAAGCGACGAAAGTCCGCGACCGAGTGAAAAAGGTTTATTGGCCATTGTGTTGGTGTTTAAAGTTCGAGTTTCAAACGGTCTTCGATCGCTTCAATGAGTTCTCGCGAAAGTCGTTCATAAGCCGACGACGCTTTTGATCCGGGGTCGTAAGAGATGATCGCCTGCCCAAAACTCGGCGCTTCGGCGAGCCGCACCGTGCGCGGAATGACCGAGCGGAAGATCTTATTGGGAAAATACTTGTACAATTCTTCCAGCACCGATTGCGAAAGGCGCACGCGGCCGTCGAACATGGTGATGACCGCGCCCATTATTTCAAGTTTCGGGTTCAAATTCTCCTTAACGAGCGCCACGGTTTCCAAAAGTTGTCCCAAGCCCTCAAGCGCGTAGTACTCAGCTTGAACAGGAATTAAGACCGCGTCGGCGGCGGTGAAGGCGTTGACCGTGATAAGTCCCAAGGAGGGCGGGCAATCGAGCAAAATGACATCGTAATCGTTCCGCACTTCCAAAAGCGCATCGGTAAGGCGGTGTTCGCGGCGATCGATCTCGACAAGCTCCACCTGGGCGCCGGCCAACGCGCTGTGCGCCGGCGCGATCTTGAGTCCGGTGTAATTTGTCGGCTGAATGACCGAGCGCATGGTCGAGCGGCCAAGGAGCGCATCGTAAATGCTGGTCTCGAGCGTTTTGTGGTCGATTCCGAGTCCCGAAGTGGCATTAGCTTGCGAGTCCAAGTCGATCAAAAGTACATACTTTCCCGCCGCCGCCATGGACGCGGCAATATTAACGGCCGTGGTGGTCTTCCCCACCCCGCCCTTTTGATTCGCGATCGCAATGACGACAGCCATAGTGTAATAGTTTATCAGCGAAAACCCGCTTTGACAAGCATAAGGATTGAGAGTATATTGAAGCATCCGTTCACCTGACGGATATTTGATTATCTTACGCCGCCGTGGCGGAATGGCATACGCGAAGGACTCAAAATCCTTTGATCGCAAGGTCGTGTGGGTTCAAGTCCCACCGGCGGCAAACGAGTTACGAGTTGCTAGTTGTGAGTTGCGAGTCCTCCGTCAAAAACTCGAAACTAGTAACTAACAACTCGCAACTCGTATAGCGGGGTGGAGAAGTGGCATCTCGCCAGGCCCATAACCTGGAGATCACCGGTTCAAATCCGGTCCCCGCAAGCTTGCCAATGAACGCATGTTCGTTGTCAGACTTGCACAAGCTATAACGGCCCTTCGGGGCAAGAACCAACAACCAAGAACCAAATTCCAAAATAGCCTGGCCTGGGTAGCTCAGCTGGTTAGAGCGCAACATTCATAACGTTGAGGTTCGAGGGTTCGAGCCCCTCCCCAGGCACCAAAAGACCTCCAAGCGATTGAAGGTCTTTTGTTTTTCCGTCATCCCGATGAATAACGGGATCCAGCTCAATCTAGGATACCCGTTTCAACAAACAACTGCCGCGCGACCAAGCTGGATACCGACTTTCGTCGGTATGACAATTAGCATATGGAGCGTCATTATTTTATTTGTCATCCCGGCGAACGCCGGGATCCAGCTCCCCAGAACGAAGCATCTCGCTACTGGATGATATCCGGATATAAATCTTTCCAACCAATATTATTTTTCTCAATCAAATCAATCTTCCACTCCCTTTTCCATTCTTTGAGTCGTTTTTCTCTTGTTATCGCCGCTTCGGGGTTATCTGCGCATTCGTAATAAACAAGATTGTGAACTTTATATTTTTTAGTAAAACCTTCAACCAGATCGTTTTTGTGTTCATAGACGCGGCGAATCAAATCAGAAGTTACTCCGATATATAAAGTACCGTTGCGTTCGCTGGCCAGAATATACACGTAATATTGCTTCATGTTTTCTATTTTATACTATTGTTTTTCCGTCGTCATCCCACCTTTCCTTCCGTCATCCCGTTGAACAACGGGATCCAGCTAAAAAGCTTTAAATCGCAACATGATGCAACGTGCAAAAGAGCTGGATACCGGTTTTCGCCGGTATGACCACGTTTCCGTCACCCCGGCGAACGCCGGGGTCCAGCTCAATATAGGATATTCGTCTCAATAAGCAACTGTCGCGTGACCAAGTCGGATACCGGCGTTCGCCGGTATGACGAAATTTAAAAAGCTCTGAACTCATGTATCAAATCTTGGGCTGGATAAACGCTTTATTCGACCATTGAAACAACCACTAATATCGTATACAATCATTAACTGTGTTCGTATCAACTCATGTCACTATGGGCGTGCTGATTGGACAGAACGTCCCCACTCCGGGGCTGGCTTTTGCTTTGGGGGTGGCTTCGCATTTCATGCTCGATCTCATCCCCCATGGCGATTCGCAACTCTATACTAACTACAAAGAAGGACAGGCCGTTAACCGCTCGCTAATTTACGTCGCTGTTGATTCGGCGCTCGCGATCATCATCTTTATTTACTTGCTCGAGACGGCGCCTTACGCCAGCCGCGAAACAATGATCGCCGGCGTGGTCGGAGGAATATGTCCCGACTTTTTGGTCGCGCTGGGTGAGGGCGTGAAGATACGTCCGCTTCTCTGGTTCCAGCGCCTGCACATCCGCATCCACAACGCCATTGCCTCGCGTGTCGGCAACATTTCGCTCGGCATGGGTATTTTTATTCAGCTCGTGCTCCTTGCGGCAATGATCTTTATTGTTAAACGCTAAAACGGCGATAAACCTCGACGGTCGCGGCTGCCGTCTTTTCCCAGGTCATCGCGTTCGCTCTGGATAAGCCCTTCGCCTTTAGTTCATCGGCGATTTTTTTATTTTCTAAAACATCGGCGAGCGCTTCGGTCCAAGCGTTCGTATCGGTCGCGTCGAGCAAAATGGCGGCGCCTCCCGCCGTTTCCGGAAGCGACGAAGCATTGGAACAGATGACCGGCGCGTGGGCGGCCATCGCTTCCAGCACTTGCATGCCAAACCCTTCATAGAACGACGGCAGTGCCAAAGCCGCTGCGCCTTTAAGGAGACGCCATTTTTCATCTTCCGATACGCGTCCGGAGAGCGTGATCCTGTAACCCTCGCATTGCGTTTTTCTGATCTCATCAATAATTTCATCGCTCTTCCATCCGACGACGCCGGCGAGCACAAGTTCAACGTCCTTGAGTTCCGGATGAACATCAATCATCTTTCTAAAAGCCCGAACAAGGGTGGGAATATTTTTTCGCGGCTCGATCGTTCCCAAATATAAAATATATCTTTTATCGCCAAGTAACACCGGCTCGAGCGGAACGGATACGCCATGAGGGATCACCGTTATTTTTTTCTCATCAACCTTAAAAAGCTCCATTAAGTCGTTCTTGGTCGAGGATGAAGGACTGATAATATGAGCGGCGGAACGAACCGCTTGCGGATACGAAAAACCGGTGGAAAACCATTGCCCGTCGGGGAACCATTCGGGGTGGCGATAGATCGCCAAATCGTGGACCGTGAGCACGAATGTCTTATCGTAAAACGCCGGCGGCGCGCCGCCCAACACATGCAGCAAACGAATCTTTGAAGCCGTGAGGCGCGCTCTAAAACCGATATGCGACGACCAGAACGGAATGGGGTGGCGCATGTTTTTCAACAATATGAATTCATCGGCCTGGTCGACGATGGCCAAACTTCTCACAAGGTTGCGTCCGTATTGAGCCACCCCCGTCTCCCCCGCCGTTGTCCTGGTGTCTAAACCGATGCGCATATTCTTCATGAAGCATGAAACATGTAGCACGAAACATTAAATGTGAAGCAGGAATGTTTCATGTTGCGTGTTTCATGTTTCATTTTTTAAAATAATTTTGTGATCCCCAGATCAACTCCCAAAATGATCAGGTCGGCGATAATAACGCCGGCAATTATTCCGAAGATGGCGTTGCGCTTGTGCATGCCGAGGATGGCCGCGCCGCCGGAGCCGGTCCACGAGCCGGTTAATGGCGTCGGGATAGCGACGAAGATGATGAGTCCGAGCGTACCATAACGATCGACCCACGGATGAACCTTGTGTCGAAAATGCGTAAGAACTTTGTCGGCAAAACGCCTGACCGGTGGAATATATTTTCCCAACCAAACAAGCACGGGATCCAAAAGATAAATAATGGCGATGGCCGGCAAAGAATTGCCAATGACCACGAGTGGTAGGGCAATGGCTAACGGCAATTTAAAACCGTGAAGCGCCAAAGGCAAAGCGCCACGCTCAATGATCGGCGCGGCAGAAACGGCCAAAACGGTTATGATCGACCCAAAAGTTATCATCTGGTAGCGGCGGTTAAACGGTGCGAGGGCCAAATAAAATTTTCAAACGTCCAATAAGCGACGCTTTTGGCTTCTTGAAATCGCAGGTCGTTCGAAGCCGCGCCCAAGATCACCACGGTAATGGGCGAGGCGTCGGCGCGGGTCACGGAAATGACGATATTATAACCGCTTTCATTGATAAAACCGGTCTTGCCGCCGAGCATGGTGTACGGCGCTTTGGTAATGAACGAGCCGAGCAGTTTGTCCGTTGAAACCACCCGCTGTCGCGCGCCCGCGACCTTCACGAGGTCGAAATACGGAACGGCGACGGTGCTCGCAATCTCGGGATCGTTAAAGTCGGCGCGCGCCAGAAGCGAGATGTCATAGGAGGTCGAAACATTCTTTTCATCAAGTCCGGTCGGCTCGGTAAAATGCGTATCCTTCATGCCGAGTCCGGCGGCATTCGCGTTCATCTCGGCAACAAAATCGTCTGGCGAAAGTCCCGTGGCGCGGGCAAGCGTAAGCGCGGCGGTGTTCGACGAGCCCACAAGCATCGTGCGCCACAAGTCGCGCACCGTCACCTGGTCGTTGTTGGCAAAATAAGCCGTGCCGCCGTCGGACACCACCCCGCTCATCGTCACCACCTTGTCCCAAGGAACGCCGCTGCTTCGGAAAACGCGGGCGGTCATGAGCTTGGTGATCGAAGCGAGCGGCACCTGTTCGTTCTCGCGCAAACCGTAAAGCTCGGTGTTGCTCGCATTGTCAACGACATAAACATGCGACGCGGTCGTTTTTACACCCAAACTTTCGCGGCCGTCAGCGCCGATCTTTTTTTGCGGCTTGGCCGCCGGTTTGGCGGCCGGCAAGCTCGCAATAAAAAATGGTGTACTTGGAAATTGGTTCTTGGTTCTTGGTTCTTTCGCCAAACTTGGTTCTTGCGTCAAAGACGTTGAGGCCAGCACTGTCGGCGCCAAAAGCGTGCCGGGGAGCGCGGCAAAAACGATGAACGATGCAATTATCGCGCTCGCGATCCGCTCTCTCATACCGGTTCTTGTTTATTTGCCAATTCCAAAATATCCTCGATCCGCTTGTCGCGCCGGAGCGTTTCGTAGTCCGGCAATTCGGCGACGCTTCGCGCGCCCAAAAAGCTCATGAACTCCATGGATGCCGAATACTGCGCCACGCCGCCTTCGGCGCGTTCGTCAATAAGTCCGCGCATCATGAGGTTTCTTAAGATCATCGTGCAGTTGACGCCGCGGATCTGTTCAAGTTCGGCCTTGGATACCGGGCCGCGATACGCGATCACGGTGAGCGTCTCAAGCTGCGGGCGGGTGAGTTCCCCGGTCGTCTCGTCTTTAATGAACGCCTTTACCGTTTCCGTCGTTTCCGGCGACGATCCCATCCGCACTTCATCGTCCACGCGCACAACCGCGACCCCGCTGCCCGCCTCGCGCAGGCGGTCGGAAAGCGCCGCAACCGCTTGGCGGACTTCGTCCTTGGACGAGCCAACGAGCTCGGCGAGCTTTTTAATGTCCAACGGCCGCGGAGAAACCGCGAGCAACGCTTCAATCTTCGCTTCTAATGTCGACATAGGTATCAAATTTTATTTATTACGATCTCGCCGAACTCCTCGCTTTGCTCGGCGCTCACCACTCGCGAGCGCACCAGTTCAAGGAGGGCCAAAAAGTTTACCACCACCTCGGTCCGGTCGGATGACGCGTCGAGGATCTCATGGAAGCGCATCGTGGCGGTCTTTTCCATGAGCCCCCTGATCCGGTCGATCTTCTCCTGGATCGAGACAACCTTCTTCATCCGCTCTTCGGGATATTTGATCACCGGCGTGATTTTCGTAAGGACGTCGAGGAAAACGGCGTGCAACTTTTCCGCCGTGACCGAAGGCGGCGGGGCAAAGCGCGGCGCGATCGAAACCGGCAATTTGTCGCGAAAATAAAGGCGGCGCTTTTTCTTGAGGAGCGCCTCGAGCTTTTGCGCCGCTTCCCAGAAGATCTTGTACATCTTAAGCTGGGTTTCCAAGGACGGCCCGTCCTCCTCCACAGGAACAGCGTTCGGCAAAAGTTCACGCGACTTGATAAGAAGCAGTTTTGCGGCGACGACCAAGAAATCGGCCAGTTCGTCCGGATCGCGCTCCGCCACTTCTTTAAGCCGTTCCAGATATTGATCAGCGACCGCGGAAAGCGATATTTCGGAAATGGAAAGTTTTTCTTCTTCAATCAGATGAAGAAGCAGGTCCAGTGGTCCTTCGAATTTTTCCATTTTAAAATTAAACAGCATGTGTTCGGAATATCTAATATCTAATGTCTAATATCTAATCCGCCTACGGACCTCACCCTACCCTCTCCTTGATTAAGGAGAGGAGGCGAAGCATCCGTTCCTTCTCCTCAGTCGAGGAGAAGGGTAGAGCCTGCCCCGTACCGCGATACGGGGGATGAGGTCGGCGGTCGTCAATGGTTATTTTCGCTTCTTCGCAAGCGACTTCTTAAACGCCGCCTTGGTCGCGAACTTCCTCTTCGATTTCTTCGGCGGTTTCTTGGCTTTTGGCGCCTTCGGCATTTTCGCTTTCGAACCGACCTTGGCGACCAGCGCGTCTTCGGACTTTATCAGATCTTTTATCTTCATGCGCAACGACTCAGTCAAACTTTCAGCCCTGACCAAACCTTTGGTCGCCTTCTCAAGCGACTTATCGACAATGAGACCGACATCCTTGTACATGGAAACGAACGGCGTACCGGCGCCGGCTTTCATGCCGAGTTTCACCATTTCTTTCTCGTCGGCAAGCACAGCCTTGACCGATTTCAGATATTTTTGCACGGCCTTAAGGTCGACGCGGTAGGAGGCGGGCACGGCCACGACATAATAGCGCTTTCCGCCCTTCGAAACCTTGGGCAATTCAACCTTAACAAGCAAGGTCTTCGCAATATTTCCGAGCTCCTCGCCCAAGGTCTGCGCCAAGTCATAGGCCGTATAAACGGTTTTGTGCGGCACGACCTCGAATTTCACCTTGTTCTTATTAAGATGGGCGATCACCTGTTTGGGAACCGACATATGGGTTGACTTATAACTTTAACTTATGACTTATAACTCTGACGTTCGTGGTTATTTGTTATTAGTTATCGTTATCTGTTATTCTATGAATTTAATATGCACTTCGCGAAGCGCTTTTGCGGGTAAGACCGACGGCGCGCCGGTCATCGGGTCGCGCGCGTCCCCCGTCTTTGGGAAAGCCATGATCTCGCGGATGTTCGGCTCATTCAAAAGGAGCGCGATGATACGATCGAGTCCCCATGCAATCCCTCCGTGCGGCGGCGCGCCGTAATTAAAGGCCTCGATCATGTGACCGAACTTGCTTTGGATTGCAGCTTCATCGTGACCCATGATCTCAAAAACTTTTTTCAAGGCCTCGGGCTGATGATTCCTAATGCTGCCGCCGCCGATCTCATTGCCGTTCAAAATAATGTCGTACTGCGCGGCCACGATTCCGCCGATATTCTCTTTTTTCATTAACTGTTCGCGATATTCCGGAAGAGCGGCCGAGAATGGATTATGCGTAAAAGTCCACGAACCGTCATCGGCTTTTTCAAACATCGGGAAATCAACAACCCACTCAAAAGCCAAAAGATTGGAATCGTTTTTATCTTCGCGAATATCCGGCTTGTCAATATTATATTTAGCCATTGCTTCAGCGTACGGGATGCGCGGGAACGGAATTTGTTGGATCCTCTTTTCGGGAAACAATTCTTTGACCAAAGCAATGAGCATCGCCTCATTTAAGGCCATGACATCCTCACACTCAACAAATGACATTTCCATGTCGAGCTGGGTGAATTCCGGCTGGCGATCGCCGCGCTGATCCTCGTCGCGATAACAGCGCGCCACCTGGAAATATTTTTCCATGCCAGCAACCATCAAAAGCTGCTTATGCTGTTGCGGCGATTGCGGCAAGGTATAAAAAGTACCAGGATGCAAACGCGACGGCACCATGAACTCGCGCGATCCTTCAGGCGTCCCTTTCCCCAAGGTCGGCGTTTCTATTTCCCAGAATCCTTGGTTGTTCAAAAAGTTGCGGCAGAAGTTGATGATCTTGTGGCGCATCTCAATATTCTTCCGAAGCCGCCCCGAGCGCAGGTCCAGGTAGCGATATTTGAGACGGACCTCTTCGTTCACCTCGCGCGTATCTTTAGTGATCGGAAAAGG
>CAIQCM010000034.1 GCA_903870305.1 uncultured bacterium | reverse complement strand
GTGGCGCGCACGCTCTCGCCTTCGGGGATTCCGGCCGTCGGTGCTTGGTTTGACCGCTTAAAAACCAAGAACACCCCCTCCCCGGCGCGGATCTTGCCCAAACCCGTCGCCAAACCGTCGCCCAAAAAACTCCCCAAACAACCGCTCTTGGAGCGCTTCAACAACTTGCCGCTTGCGGCAAAACGCGCGAGCGTCGTGCTCTTGGCGCTTATCGCGGTGTTCTTCGTCGGCCTTAAGATCATTTCAATGAATAACGCGCAACACGCCGCCGAAGACAAATTCAACGCCGCCGTTCAAACGATCAAACGCCAGATCGATCTTTCCGAAAGCACCGCCATTTACGACGAGGCGCGCGGGCGCATGATCTTGGAGCAGGCGCAAACCGCGGCAGGGAAACTTAATGCCGCCGAAAAAAGCCAGGCCCCCGTTCTTGCTGCGCTCAAGACGCAGCTTGCGACCGCTGACCGAAAATTACAGCACCTTTACGACGCCTCGCCAAAAACGCTCGAAACCTTGAAAGCGCCGGCGAACTTTACGCTCAAAACCGCTTCCGGCTGGCTCGTGAACGCGGGCTCCGACCTTATTTTATTGAATAACAACGGCTCACCCACCACGATTGCCACGCTTCCCGACACGCCGCTCTGGGCCGCGATCGCGAGCGACACCGACAACGCAATTTATTTGTGGCTAAAAAATAGCACGATGGTCGCGATTGCTGCCGCGCCCAAGTCCTTGCCTCGCTCGCTTGATTATTCCGGTCCGCCAAACCCGCGCGCCGGCGCAATGTGGGGCGGCCGGCTTTACGTCCTTTCCGCCGACGGCACGCAGATCTGGAAATTGCCGCCAACCATGACCGGCTTTGGCCGCGGTGCGGAGTGGCTCAACGCGCCGATGCCCGTCGGCGCGAATGCCGTCGAGATCAACGGCTCGGTCTATGTGCCGATCCCGCACGATGCCGTCCGCGAGTTTGCCAAAGGCAAAATGTCGCCGTTCGCCGCAGGCGGCGCCACCGCAAACGCGGATCCGGTCGCGCTCACGCTCGGCACAAGCAACATCTACCTGCTTGGCGGCGACAACTCGATCGCCGTCTGGGACAAGACCGGCAAACTCTTGGCGCAATACGCGACCCCGTCGGGCGAAGGCAAAATAACCTCGTTTGCCGTCGATGAAACGGCCGGAATGATCGTCTTCGCCACCGATAAAGGCGTTGTTTCGGAATTTACGATGAGTAAATAATTTTTTAACATTAATGTTGTGGTCCCCTGAACGGGGACGACGCGATGCCAATCAACTAATGCATGCGAATGAAACGAATTAGCTTCGCGCCGCAGTGTGCTCATTGGTATCATTCGCATGCATTAGTATATTAGTGTCGCGTCGCTGCCGTTCAGGCAGCCAACACCATAATGTAAAAACTAAAAAAATTCCCGATGTAAATCGGGAATTTTTTTATTACCGAGAATTTTACTTCAAAGTAACTTTGGCGCCGGCGGCTTCGAACTTTACCTTCCAGGCCTCGGCATCGGCTTTGGCGACGGCTTCCTTAACAACCTTGGGGGCGGCATCGACAATGTCCTTGGCTTCCTTAAGACCCATCTGAGTCACTTCGCGGATCACCTTGATCACGTTGATCTTGTTGGCGCCCGCGTCGGTGAGTTCAAAAGTGTATTCGGCCTTTTCATCGGCGGCGGCGGCGCCCGCGGCGGCCGGGGCGGCGGCCATCATCATGGCCGGAGCGGCGGCGGAAACGCCGAACTTCTCTTCGAGGACCTTAACGAGTTCCGAGAGATCGAGCACCGAGAGCTCTTCGATCGACTTGACGATCGAAGCGAACTTGGCGGGAACGATCACTTCTTTCTTTTCATCTGACATATGCGTAGTAAGTGATTATTATTGATTAAACCGCAGCCTTGGCGTCCTTAACCGCGTTAAGGACATTGACCAAGCCGCGCAAATTGCCGGCGAGCACATTGACGAAGCCGGAGACCGGCCCATTGATGACGCCGACCAATTGACCGAGCAATTGTTCGCGGGTCGGGAGCGAAGCGAGCGCATTAACAGCGGAGGCATCGATCACCGCGCCATTCACAACGCCGCCCAAGAGTTTCATGGACGGATGCGTCTTGCCGAACTCCGCGAGAAGCTTGGCGGCCGCAACTTCATCCTCGGCCGTGGCAACGCCGATCATGCCGGCAAGGGTGACCGCGTCGAACTCAATGCCGGAGGCCTTGAGCGCTTTGGTGAGCAAGGTCTTTTTAGCGACGGTGTAGCTGACCTTTTCCTTGTCAGCCGCGCGGCGCAATTCGTCCGCTTCCTTCACCTTAAGACCCTGATAATTGACGAACACCGCCGACTTCATGGAACCGAAGTAACCCTGAAGTTCAGCGAGTGTCTGTTCTTTCTGTAGCCGTGTTTTGGCCATAACAAAAATGTGGTTCTCTTTATGAGAAACCACAGACAAATTCCCGCTTGCACGGGATCGACCTTTTGCCTCGGCAGGATCCTTGCGGAATTAACGGCTCAAATGAGCCTACCTGCTGTCTGTGGCAAGGGCTTAAACCCTTGTGATCAGATATTAGCAAAGATCGTCGTTTCGGTCAAATATTTCCTTAATCTAAACCATTACTCTTGACACTTTGGCTATTTTATGGTATATTTACTAGTAAAATCGGTCATTCCCAACAACCAAAAACGAGGTGTTTCGTGAAAAAACAAATTGCAAATCTAAGCATTGCTATTGGCGGACTCGGGTATCTGATGCTCATCGTAGCGCTCATCCGGAGTACGGGCGAGGGTTTGTCGCTTTCCACTTTTGCGCTTCTGTCGGCCCTGGCTTGGATCACGAGTTTCACGATGCTGAAGCAAAAAGCCAACCCGGCGGTTCCGATGATCTTCGGTGCCGGCGCGACGGCAACCACTATCATTCTGCTCATCAAGGGCCGTTACGGATGGTCCAACTTCGACACACTGATTGCCGCCCTGGTGGTCGTCTGCATCGTCCTCTGGCTGACCAGCGGACCAAAACTCGCGCTCATCATGTCGATCGCGGCTTCAGCGATCGCCTTCATTCCCTTCATCGCCTTAACCTGGAAGTCGCCCGGGACAAGCCCAATCATTCCAAACTCATGTTTTCTTATCGCCAACATTCTTGCCTTCAGTTCGGCAAAAACATGGACGCTGGAAGACCGGCTGTACTCAAGCGTCAACATCATTCTTTGCACCATCTTGGTGCTTCCATGGCTGATCGGATAGCAGCAACGCCATACGCTCAACCTGCGGATTCGGACTTCGGTCTGGATCCGCCTTTTATTTTCTTTGACGAAAAACCTCCGTTGGCACGAAGGTTTTTACAAGACGGATTAAATATTAGACATTAGTCATTCGACATTCAACAACTATCCCCTTCGGAGTTCCAACCGTGCAATGTTTTTAACATATTCCTTGGCCAAGATACGATCTTCGTCCGCGGTCCAAGCGTCATGTTCGAGGAAGAACAGGGCGAGAATGGCGCCAGCGCTGAGGATGTTGACGGTGACGAGGTACGAAAGCACGCGGTCGGTGGTACCGACGATGACCGTCACGACAAAGATGATGAAGAGGACCAGCAATTCGAACCAGTGGCTTTTGGTAAAACCGCTTTTGTGAAGCGTAACGATCTTTTGCCGTGCGTCGGAAACAAGCGCCGTCGCGGCCAGCAGTTCGGTGTAGAGCACTTGCTCTTTAACCTCGCGCAGATCGGGTACGGTGTAAACATGATAAGCAATGCGTCGAAAAAGCGCGTTGCCTTTGTCGTATTCGGAGAGGTTGTATTTTTCAAAGCCGCCGAGGTAATCATAGACAAAACCATGCAGGTCGGTGAACCAGCCGCGCAAATGCGGCGACGCGCCCAAATTCTTTCCCAAATGATAGATGCGGCGAATTTTATTAAGCTCGGTGGCAACCGCTTCCTTGAGGCGCTCGCGACGGTCAACCGCGACGTATGTAAGGATGCCAAAAACAACGGAAAAAATAATAACGACCGGGATCATGATCGTCTCAGTCATGGCGAACGGGGCAAAAGGCGTAAAATAATATACGATCAAATAAGCGACCAACACGACGACAGCGGTGCGAAGGAACTTCATAGGTTAACTTTTAACTATTAACTTTTAGCTTTTAGGTTAAACGCCCAAAGATGGCTGATCTGATCCTTCATCATCAACCACATCTTTGAATTTCTTTTTAATCTCGACAACCTTGTTCTCGACATCCGACAGCCGCTCCTTGAGCGAGCGGGCGAGAACAAGGGCGTGCTCAAAATCCTTAAGCCCTTCTTCAAGGTCAACCTCTTCGTTCTCAAACTTGGCGACGATCTTTTCCAGCTCGGCGAATGAGGTTCCAAAATTTGCTTTGTCGGTTTTTTTTACGGACATAATGTTTCCGAATATCTAATATCTAATGTCTAATGTCTAATCCGCCCCCGACGACTATCCGTTAATTGATTCAGCAGTCGCGTCGATTGATCCTTTGGACAACCTGATGTTCATGTTGTCGCCTTTTTTCAGATACGTTGCGTCTTTCACTATTCTGCCGCCGCTTCGGACGATCGCATACCCGCGCGAAAGCAGGCGTTCGGGGTTTAGGTTGGCCACGGTTCTACTTAGGAGGTCAACCGCGCTCTTATAGTGTACCAGCCGGTCGCCAAAGCGTCCAAGATGGACGTTAAGAACGGACATTAGGTTGTCGAATCGGTCCGTCTGTCCGGCGAGCACCCTGAAAATAGCGTTCACGGACATGACAATGCGATGCTGGTGATCGACCAAGAGCGCCTGATAGAGCGAACCGGTGCGATCGGCGAGTGATTCGACAGCCGCGCGCATTTCGCGCTTGTCGGGCACGACGCGTTCAGCGGCGTTTGACGGCGTTGAGGCGCGAAGGTCGGCGACGTAATCGGCGATGGTCTCGTCGCGCTCGTGACCCACACCCACCACCGTCGGCACGCGGCTCGCGAAAATGGCGCGCGCGACGTCCTCGGAATTAAAGGCCTGCAAATCCTCAAGCGAGCCGCCGCCGCGGATAATGACCAGCACGTCGACTTGCGGCGCTTCGGGAGAAGAAAAATAATTTATTGCTTCGGTAATTTGCGCCCGCGCCGCTTCGCCTTGCACTTGGCTGTGGTACAGATGCACCGTGGCGCCGGACCAGCGATTGTTCAAGATGCGGATAAAATCGCCGCAAGCCGCCGACTCGCGCGAAGCAATGAGGCCGATGTGTTCCGGAAAACGGGGAATGGCGCGTTTGCGCTCCAAGGCGAATAATCCTTCGGACTCGAGCTTTTTGCGCATAAGTTCATACGCGCGTTTAAGCGCCCCCTCCCCCACCGGTTCGACGCGTTCGACGGTGACTGAAAATTTCCCGCTCTTGGGATGAACGCGCGGCGAGCCATATACGCGCACGCGCATGCCATCCTCAATCTGGACCTTAAGGTTCCACGCCACCATGAAACACGGAACGATCGCTTCTTCTTTTTCATCCTTCAGGTCAAAAAACACCCACTTCCCCTGGTTAACGCTAAAACCCGAAACTTCGCCTTCAATGGCCACGGGGAAAGCCAAAAGCGCGTTAATCTCGCTGACAAATTCGGAAACGGAAAATACTTTATCCATAGTCATATTATGGCATTTTTTTCATTTACCGTCATCTCTCACGCCACAGCCAAGGGTCGGCCGTATTGATAAAACACAACCCCGCACTTTTAAAGAATGCGGGGTTGTCTGGAAGCGCTCGGTTGTAAGACCGGTAAGCTACTTTTGTCCCGAGCCGCGGTGCGCATGAACGCCTGGTTTGGCTTGTCCCAGGTCGCGAACCGACGTGGCAGCCACGTTAGTTCCGCTCACGGCACCAACGGCCGAGATCCTGTCGCCGACTTTAATATCGGCGAGTGTAATGGTTGCGGCGTCCTTGCCCATCCCCTTAACGAGCTTGGCGGTGCCGGCGTTGATCGTGTAAACCGTCGTATTATGACCGGTTGCGGTGATCATCGAGCCATTAACGATTGTGACTGTACCTGTAAACATATTCGCTGGTTTATTCTTCGACTCCGTATCTTTTTTTGCCGCGGTCTGACCAAGGTCGCGGACAGAGGTGGCGGCGACGGATGTGCCGCTTAACGTGCCTATTGCGAAGATGCGATCGCCGACCTTAACATCGGTTATGGCGATGGTCGCGGGCGTACCCTTACCCATGCCTTTTGACAGGGCGGCGGAGGAGGCATCGACCGTGTACGAGGTCTTGGTCTTTCCAGTCATCGAATCGATCGTGAGAACAGAACCGTTAGTTACCGTAACCGTGCCCATGAAAATATTGCGTCCTTTCATCGAGCGATCATTGATCATCTTTGCCGTTTCCGAGGTGCCGTTGACAGGACCGGTGACAACGACCTTATCACCGACCAGAATGTTAGCGACTGTAAGGCCAGAGGCGCCCATCATGCCCGGATCGACTTTGGCGGCGCTCGCATCAATGGTATAAACGACACTTTTGGCATCGGTGACCGTGAGCGTGGTTCCGCTAATGGTAGTAACGGTGCCGACCACCATGTTGTTGGCGGGCATGATCTTATGGATCTTATTTCCAAAACCCAACAAAATCCCTTGTGCGCCGGTATGCGCCATGGTGACAACCGGTAAAGCGACAGCCGAGATGATTATCGCACCTGCAATAAAGTGAGCTGTTTTGAATTTCATCATATGTTTATAGTCAAAATAGTTAGCACTATTACCATTACGAACCGGGAGCAAGATTTGGTTCAAATCATGGGCGATATTTTGAATTATTAATAGAGATTATGATGACGGTTAAACAAAAAACTTCTTTCAAATAGAAAAAGCACCCGT
>CAIQCM010000033.1 GCA_903870305.1 uncultured bacterium | reverse complement strand
CCCGCGGCATCCGAGGCGCTTCTCATGCTCATCATGCGCGCCGAATGTTCCGAAGCCGCCGCTTCCAGCACCGCTTGATACGCCGTGGCCTCAATGAAGCGCGGCAACGTGTATTCAAGCACGGCGGCCGGCGTCGGTTCGAAAAGCGCGTCAGCGCTCAGTGCTCCAAGAGGTTGAATCCCTTCAGATTTGCGCGCTTCCCGAGTTTCAACCTCGGGAGTTTTAATCGGCAAAAAAACTTTTACTTCCGGCGTTTGGCGCAACGCGGAAATGTAATTGGTGGAAGCAATATAAACCGCGTCGTACACGCCGGAAACAAATTCGCTTTCAGCGAGCGCGACGATCGGACGGACCGCAGCGGCGCGCGGCGCATTGGTGAGTCCCGGAAACGAGGCGATAATGTTGCGATTAGCGCGGCGCAGAGCCAGTTCAACATGGCGGCCGGCGCAAACATAATCGACTTGGACGAACTTTCCAGCGGCCGCGTCCACGGCGCGCATGAGGGACGCGTTGTAACCGCCGCACAAGCCGCGGTCGGAACCGATCACGATCATGAGAACCTTATCGGTTTTAACCGGAGTTCGGAAGAAGGGATGATCGACGGTGGCGCCGAGCTTTGAGAGATCATGCAACAGTTCAGCGCCGAGCGATGCATAGCGCCGCGCCGAGGTGGCGGACGAAACGGCGCGCCGCATCTTGGCCGCGGAGACAAGCTCCATGGCTTTGGTTATTTTTTTGGTGTTGGAGACGGACTTGATCCGGCTCCTGATCAATCGCGCTGAGACAGCCATGTTTTGCCTTGTCATTGCGAGCGAGTCCGGAGACGAGCGCGGCAATCTCCTCGGAATATCACCATGGTTGCAATATTCACGAGATTGCTTCGTCGGCTTCGGCCTCCTCGCAATGACGATAATTGATTTATACTTTGAATTCCTTAATCGCTTTCTTCAGACCCTCTTCAACCTCGGGCGACAAGATCTTTTTTGTCGTGATCTCGTCGAGGGTTGCGGCGAAGGCGGAGCGAAGGAAATTGCAGAAACCGTCTTCCCAGGCCGAGATCTTCTCAACCGGAATAGCGTCCAAGTAGCCGTTAACAACGGCATAGAGCACGGCGACCTCTTCGGCGACCTGCATGGGCTGGTATTGCGGCTGTTTAAGGATCTCGACAATGCGGCGGCCGCGTTCAATTTGCTTGCGCGTCCCCTCTTCCAGGTCGGTGGCGAATTGCGCAAAGGCCTCGAGTTCACGGAATTGCGCCAGGTCGAGACGCAAGCGGCCTGCCACTTTTTTCATGGCCTTGATCTGGGCATCGCCGCCGACGCGCGAAACCGATAATCCGACGTTAAGCGCCGGGCGGATGCCGCGGTAGAACAGGTCGGACTCCAGATAAATTTGTCCGTCAGTGATCGAGATGACGTTGGTCGGAATGTAGGCGGAAATGTCACCGGCTTGCGTTTCAATAATGGGCAGTGCGGTAAGCGAGCCGCCGCCGTTTTTTGCGCTCATGCGCGCGGCGCGTTCGAGCAGGCGGGAGTGCAAATAGAAAACGTCGCCAGGATAAGCTTCGCGGCCCGGCGGGCGGCGCAAAAGCAAGGAAACTTGGCGATAGGCCCAGGCGTGCTTTGATAGGTCGTCGTAAACGGCGAGCGCATCTTTGCCTTTGTCCATGAAATATTCGCCCATGGCCGCGCCGGCGTAAGGGGCGATGAACTGTAATGCAGCGGCGGAACTCGCGCCCGCCACGACGATGATCGTGTGCGCCATGGCGCCGGTTTCTTCGAGCTTGGCCACGATGCGCGCGATCTTCGATTCTTTCTGGCCGATCGCCACATAGATGCAGGTGACGCCTTTTCCTTTTTGGTTGATGATCGTGTCCACCGCCACGGCGGTTTTCCCGGTCTGGCGGTCTCCAATGATAAGCTCGCGCTGGCCGCGGCCGATCGGGATCATGGCGTCGATCGCCTTAATGCCGGTGGAGAGCGGCGTGTTGACCGGTTCGCGCGCGAGCACACCGGGGGCGATCTTTTCGACCGGATACTGCGCCGCCGCCTTTATCGGGCCCTTACCATCAACCGGACGGCCCAGCGGATCGACAACGCGGCCGATAAGCCCTTCGCCAACCGGCACGGAAAGGATCTTGCCGCTGCGTTTAACTTTGTCGCCTTCTTTAATTTTTGTCGCGTCGCCAAGGATCATGGCGCCGACCGTTTCTTCTTCAAGATTAAGCGCCACGCCATACACGCCGCCGGGAAATTCCAACATTTCCGCGGACAAACAATCGGCCAGCCCGGTCATGCGCGCAATTCCGTCGCCGACCTCGATCACCGTGCCGACCTTCTCGGCTTTGGCGTCGGCGACAAATGAATTGATCCCGTCTTTAAGCGTCGCGATTAATTTTGTGGCGTCAGACATATATTTATTAAGATCCAACAACTAACAACTAAATTCCAAGGAAAATTTCAACGATCAATTATCAATTTCCAAAACAATCAATTATTTTTTGAACTTTGGTCATTGATATTTAGATCTTTCCTTGGATTTTAGTTGTTAGTGGTTAGTTGTTAGCGTTGGTTATTGCGTGTTTTAACGCATTCAATTTGGCACGGACAGAACCGTCGATCCTGGTATCCTCCACTTCGACAATGGCGCCGCCCAAAAGCGACGGATCGGTCCGTTCCTCAAAAATAACGTTCTTAAATGCCGCCTTAAGCTTGGCGCGAGTGGCCGCGTCCGGCACGGCTGCGGTCGTAAAGACCCCGGAGCGATATCCCTCGACGGCGAGCGCCAGCTCGTTAAACGCCGCGACGATCCGCGGCCGCAGATTGGTTTTGCGCGAGCGAGCCAACCCAGCCAGAAATTCACGAACAACGGCCGAGCGATGCGCTTCGTCGGAGGATGAGAGCGTGGCGTACAGTTCGCGTGCGTAAGTAAGCGGGGTCTTTTTCATATCCGAGAGATAAGAATTAGGAATATAGAATTAAGAGATCGTCGTCGGCTTCCTAATTCCTAATTCACGTCCAACACTTTTTCAATCAAGGCCTTATCCTTGGCGCTCGTCATTTTTTCATTGATGACTTTTTCCGTGGCGCTTGAAATGAGTTCGGCGGCGGCCCGGCGCACTTCGGACATCATGGCGTCGCGTTCGGCGCCAAGTTGCGCTTTGCCCGAGGCGATTATCCCGGCCACTTCGGCGCGGGTCTTCTCGACCGCCGCAAGCCGCGCCGCATCGGCTTGCTTGGCCGCTTCGGCGGAAATGCGCGCCGCTTCAATTTGCGACGCCGCCACGATCCGCTCGCTCTCGGCGCCCGCGCGCTTCAATTCTTCGCCGATCTTCTCGGCATTTACTAGCGACTCAATAACCTTGGCGCGCCGCTTGTCGAGCGCGGCAATGAGCGGCTTGTACAACAAGAACGTGAGCGCCGTAAATAGGATCACGAAGTTCACGAGTTG
>CAIQCM010000032.1 GCA_903870305.1 uncultured bacterium | reverse complement strand
CCAGCGATGATTGAGTTGAGGATGATCTGGGGAATGATGTTCATAGCGCTAGGCGATGCCCAAGAATATCTTTTCCAAAATTCCCGATGCCAATAATTCTTTTGGCTTGCCCTCAGCGATTAATTTACCCTTATCCAAAACGCAAACGCGGTCAGCGATTTTTGCCGAGGAGCGAATATTATGTTCAACCACCACGACGGTTGTTTTGAGTTTTTTGTTAATCTCCTCAATCTTGGCGAATACTTCTTTGACAACCTTTGGGGAAATCCCCAGAGAGGGTTCGTCTAAAAGCAAGAGTTTAGGCTCAATCATCAAGCCGCGTGCAATCGCGAGCATCTGCTGTTGTCCGCCCGAAAGCGCTCGCGATGGCTCATTCAGCTTGCTCTTCAGCGCGGGAAAAAGTTTTAGAACGCCAGCAATCCGCTTTTTTAGCAAGGTTTTATTCTTAACAGCATAGCCGCCAATCTCAAGATTCTCACGAACATTCAAATCGCGGAATACGCGCCGCCCTTGTGGCACATAAGCAATGCTGCGGTTGACCATTTCATAAGTTATAGGTTTGATCTTCTTGCCCTCCCAAAAAATCTCACCGTTCGCGACGGTTGCCAGGCCAAAAATTACTTTTAAGATCGTCGATTTTCCGGCGCCATTCGGACCCATGAGCGCCACAATTTCGCCGCTATTAAAATGCAGGGAAACGCCGTCGAGCGCTTTCACCATGCCGTAATTAACACTGATATTTTTTAGCTCCAAAAAAGCGTTCATACTATTCGCCAAGATACGCCTCAATTACATCTTTTCGCGACAACGTGGCTTTAACCGGTCCCTCAGCCAGCACTTTACCGGAATCAAGAACATAAATTTTATCGCAAAGCGCGCGAATGAGCTCAATGTTATGCTCAACCAAGATGATCGCTTTCCCCTGGATACGCAGATCATTGATGATCGCGGTAACTGTGCTGATCATTTGTGGAAACAGCCCAGCATATGGCTCGTCAAAAAATATTGTTTCTATATCTCCGGCGTCACTTCGCGTCATGGCGATGACACGTGCGATTTCTAAAAGTTTACGCTGTCCGTAAGAAAGCGAACTCGCCAATTCTTGGCGCTTATCCCAAAGACCAACAGCAGCAAGGGATTCTTTGGCTTTTTCCAAATGAATCGCCTTATGTTTCTCGAAAAAAGATTTAAAGACGCCTCGTTCGGTAAGCGCGAGCAAAACATTGTCTAAGACCGGCATTTGTTCGAAAAGGCGAACGTCTTGAAAGGTTCGTGTCATCCCTAAAAATGGAACATCGTGCGGCAAAATCTTGGTCAGCCGCTCGGCGCTGGAAATAATCACTTCGCCGCCGTCAATTGGCATGACGCCAGTCAGCACATTGATAAGCGTTGATTTGCCCGATCCATTGGGTCCAATGACGCCAGTGATCTTGCCAGGTTCAAACGCAAAAGAAACGCCGTCCAGCGCATAAACACCGTCGAAATGCTTGCTCAGGTTTGCAATCGAAACGCTGGCGGTTTCTCGAGCTTTCATATTATAAGTTTACCATATTTCTATCCGTTTATGTGAACCATGTGGAGATATTCAGCATAGGTAAAGCGATAAAAACAACAAAGACTTGGTCGAGCCAAGTCTTTGTTTGCATGTATTAAGATTTGAGTTTCTAAAACGGCAAGCTGGAGATCGTTTGCAGTTCGCCGCTGGTTACTTTTTTGATCACTAGAGGCGAGATGCGGACGCCTTTTTCGTCGAACATAATGTCGCCGCTAGCGCCTTTCCCGTTAAAGTTTTTAAGATTCTGGATCCACTTGGTATTGTTATTATCGTAAGCGTTCATGTAGGTGAGAAGGGTATCGTATCCGTAATCAGCCAAGAAGCCCGGCTGTTCGTTCGGATAAAGTTTTTGATATTCGGCCAAGAACTGCTTGTATGCAGGGCTGGTCTGGTCACCTTCAAACATTAAGGCAATCGCGCCATTTATTTTCGACAGGTCGCCGCCGAGCTGGTCTTTGTAATACGACATGCCTGTCGTAAGCTGAATGTCATAAGCAAGCTTGGTGGTTGGACTAATGAGCGGCAAAATATCTTTAGTCATGATCGCACCGTTTTCCGGGGTCATGAAGAAGATGATAAGCGTCGGCTTGATGGCCGCAATCTTCGTCGCATCAGTACGAAGCTCATTCTTATCCGTACCGATGACAAAGTTAGTAACGGACTTGCCATATGCCTCATTAAACCCTTTGGCAAATGAGGCCTGGGCGGCATCGATCGAGCTGACAACGGCAACCTTTGATTGATCGGCGTCGGACTGCGAAATATATTTCGCGTATCGATCCCAAACATGATCATTACCAAGTGTCATTTGGAAGACGTAGTCATCGCTCACATTGTTGGCCTGAAGGAATTCCATCATGACTGGGTAGCCAAGCGCCTTCCCCGGCTGGTAGATGGCATCCATCGTCGAAGTAAAGGTATTGATCAATCCGTTCACATGATCAACCTGGGTCAATTTGTTAAAAGCACTCAAGCCGGTTGTCGCATCCGCCCCGTCATTTTCGACGGTCAGATCGATTTTTTTTCCAGTTTGCTCGGTATAAACTGCCTGTGCCGCTTTTATTCCCTTAACGACATTTTCGCCGACGCCGCCAAAGTCGCCGGTAAGCGGGGCGATGACACCCAATTTAAACGCGGGTTTTGTCGCCACGGGCGTCTCCGTGGTTTTATTCTTCGCGACCAAGGCGTAAACGCCCCAGGCAGCAAGAACAAGCACCGCGAGCGCCAAAAGAATTTTACTTGTTTTCTTCATACGATATACATGGATGAGTTAGTTGATAAGTCTATCATATTTCCCTCTTTGATTCGACTATCTGACTATCTATTAATAGCCGCCTCAAGTTGGGGGAGGTCTAATATTGAATCGGACCTCCAGTTTGTGGCAGGCGCTATCGCATGCCCGCCGTCGCGAATGTTTAGGTCGTTCTGAGAAGTGTCCCAAGCACCATTGCCCAGTCCTTGCCCTCGCCGGTTAAATAACCGTGGTAATAGCATTCTTTGCAGCTCTTACCACTACAGCTAGGGCATG
>CAIQCM010000031.1 GCA_903870305.1 uncultured bacterium | reverse complement strand
TGTTCGCGTTGTTTCCGCTGTCGGCGAATTCAGAGCCGCCGCCGTCGCTATTGCTACCGGCGGCCTGGCGTACCCCGAAACGGGCTCGACCGGCGACGGTTTTGCGTGGCTATTCAAGCTCGGCCACGCGGTTTCCGCGCCGGACGCATCGCTCGTGCCCGTGCGCGTTAAAGAGTTGTGGATCGCGGAACTCGCCGGTCTCTCGTTTACTGATGTTCGGGCGAGTATCGTTGTCGACGGAAAAAAGATCGTGTCCAAGATCGGGAAACTGCTCTTTACGCATTTTGGCTTGTCCGGCCCGCTTATTTTGAACATGAGTCGGGCGGTTGCAGAGGCACTTAAAAAAGGCGCGGTGTTCGTCTCGATCGATTTTTTTCCAAAGAAAAATCAGGCCGAACTTGGCGTTGAAATATTAAAATTATTCGGATCAAATCAGAACAAGAAGATAAAAAACGTCGCGTCGTTATTTTTGCCGCCAAAGATCGCGGAGGTTGCACTCTCCGCGCTCTCAATCGATTCGGAGAAGTTTGTCAACTTGGTCAGTCGCGACGAACGTTTGTCGCTCGTCAAATTCGCCAAAGACATGCGGCTAACGGTCAGCGGGCTCTTGGGGCTCGACAAAGCCGTGGTCAGTTCCGGCGGCGTTTCGCCAAGCGAGGTCGATTTTAGGACGATGCGCTCAAAACTGCACCCGAATCTTTATATTCTGGGCGACGCGCTTAATTTTAATCGCCCCTCCGGGGGGTTCTCGCTGCAAATTTGCTGGACGACCGGGTACTTGGCGGGAGATGACGTACCGATCGCTGGAGCTTGATTCATCGGCGATTTTCTCGTAGTGTATCTTTATCGCGCCCAGCGCTCCGAGGTCGTCTAATGGCAGGACTCGGGACTTTGAATCCCGCTATGATGGTTCGAATCCATCCCTCGGAGCTTTGTGCGCGATATTTTTTGCTTTTTGTGCTATTATGGCGATATCCACACCCGCGGATTTTTACATGTAATTTTGAAGAATAATGAGTATTCCATCACCCATCGATAAGAATAAAAAGAATAAAACGCATCAAGGCAAAATATTGTTGGTCGAGGATGACCCGATGGTGGTTAGAATGTACGAAAGAAAGCTTAAAATGGAGGGTTTTGATCTGCAACTTGCTTTTAACGGCGAATTGGGGCTTGAAGCCCTTAAAAAAGAGCGGCCGGACATCATCCTTTGCGATATCATGATGCCGAAATTGAGCGGCTTGGATATGCTCAAGATCGTGAAAGGCGATCCGCAGTACAAAGATCTGCCCATGGTCATGCTGACAAACCTGGGGGACAGGCCGGAGGATATTGAAAAATGCAAGGGGCTCGGCGCTGAGGATTATTGGGTTAAAGCCAATATGCAGCTTGAGGAGATCGTGGAAAAAGTTAAAAAAATATTATCCAAGTTTTATAACAAGTAATTTAAATGAATATGAATAATTCCATGACTGCCGCTCCCGCTCCGCGCAAGAATGGTTACGGAGGCATCATCGTTATCGTCGTCGCGGTCATTGCGGCCCTGGGGCTGGGTGCGGTTTTGGGCCCGAAGTTCATTAACCCGACGACGACCTCGGGCAAGATGTGCAGCGGGGTTAACGTCGATTTTTTTGCCGGCGGTAATCAGCAGGACACTTTTTCGAAGGTCGTTTATGCCGGCGCTCGCGCCGCGCAGTCCGACCTTGGCGCGAACGTGAATTATATTTGGTCTGATTGGGATTCGGAAAAAATGGTAAGCCAGTTTAAAGATGCTTTGGCCGGATTGCCGGACGCGATCGCCATGATGGGGCACCCGGGCGCCGCGGCGCTTGGGCCATTGATCGATGAAGC
>CAIQCM010000030.1 GCA_903870305.1 uncultured bacterium | reverse complement strand
GTGTATCACTTATGAAACATGTTGTCAATGCCCTTCTCTAAAAATTACTTTAAATTAAGGTGATTCTCGACTTCGCTTCGCGGAGTTTATCCCGAGCCATGTCGAGGGGCTCGAATAATATTCTTCGAGCGAGCCGCCGCGAGTCGAGATGCGCAGTGTTATTGATCGATCGCGGCGCGGAGCTTCTTTTCAAAAACTTCGAGAGAAAAATTTTTGGCTTGCGCCTCGCAGTCAGCGCGCATGGTGAGGGCTCGCGTTGGGGTGAGAGAGCGGACGGCATTCACGAGCTCGCGCACGGATGCTTCGGCGCCGATGAATATTCCGGTTTTTCCCGGGATGATCGTTTCTTTGAGCCCGCCCTCATCTACGCCAATACACGGCTTCCCCGCGGCCATGCCTTCCAAGGGCGTCATGCCGAGGTCTTCATTCATCGGAATGTAAATTCCGGCGATACATCGGCCGACCAGGTCGTATAATTTTTCATTATCTACCCAGCCCAACACGCTGATATTCGGCGCCCCGGCGGCGAGGTTGCGGATGGCCGCGAGCTCTTCGCCGCCCGAGGCGACGATCAATTTCTTGTCCGGCATTTCTTTAAAGGCCTCGACAATGCGTTCAACGCGCTTCAACCCATCAAGCCGCGCCCATGAAAGATAGTAATCGCCTTGTTCGATAAAACGATACTTCTCCGTTTGAATGGGCGGATAAATGACTTGCGAGTCGGTATGGCAATAATATTGAAGGCGGCCGCGGACATTTTCCGAATTGGCGATCACAACCTTCATGCGGCCAAGACCAAGCCGATACAATCCGCGGATGAGATATTTGCCAAGGTCATAATAAAACACCCGTTTTAATATTGACGGTTCTTCGCGGCGCCGGAGCGGCAGCAGGTCGTAAACATAACGCACCGGGCTGTGGCAATAAAGGATCGTCTTTTTTCCGTGAAGCGGACGCAGCGCGGCGGCGAGGCAATTGTTGCCGGAGAAGATCAAAGTATCGTAATTTTTAATCAGCTTGCGCGTCTTCCACCAAAAATTCCATTGCGAGCGGAAATAGCGAAACACCATCGCCTTTGGTTCGCCCTTGTCCAGAACGGTCAATTTGTGCGGCACATCGCTTTGCGGAAAGGTCTCATCAGTCCAGAATTCCGTTACCAGATCGGCGCCAAGCATTTTACACATATCCAAAGCCATTCGCTCGGCCCCGCCGCGGAATTGGAATCGATCGTGGATGATGAGGATGCGCTTGTCCATTTGCTGACTTTAGCAGAAATTGCCAAATGGGTGAAGTTTCCCAAACCCGCACCCCTTGACCCGCGCGGCTTTTCGGCGTACAAGGATACACTGCCGCAAACGAGCGGTAAGGAGGCACAATGCTCATTAACTATCGCATCCTTTACGTTCGCATCATGATCATGGCGAAAAGGCCGCGCAAAAATTGGCCAATAATGCCGGTCGGCGTGCTCTATTGCGTCGATGGACTAAAGACGGTCCGTAACGTCTTTATCAAGTGTTCTAGATTTACCGCTCCGCCCCTGCCCGTCATTCTGCTTTGGCCGCAGCGCGCCCTTGGCGAAAATTTCTTCAAGCACAGGGCAAAACTTGACGAGATCGCGGTCGACCCGTCGTACACGAACGAATTCGAACTGGGAGCGGTGCGTTCGCTCAAGCTACCTGACGCAACGGCGGACATCGCCGAAGCGCTGTTCAACCGCCTCGTCGGCAAACATCCAAGGCACCGAGAGCGCAAGAATCTCTTCCATGCCAGTTATTTTCTGGAAACGCTGCGCCGACACTCCCGCGCAAAGAAACGCCGATAACCCCCCGCACTCCGCCTTGCCACCGGAGTGCATTTTTTAAATATTTTACGTCCGCATTGCGGTAACCGCCGCAACGACATAAGATGTTCTTATACGCCGATCCTTAATTTTCCATAATATGAAAAAACTTTTCACGCTGTTTCTCGTCGTCGTTTCTCTTTCCGCAACGCCGGCGCTTGCGGTTGCGAAAAAGACCGTTGTACCGGCCAAGCCGGCTTGGAAAGCGGTCGCCCCCGCCGGTTACTCCCCCATTTCCTGGGCGAGCGCCCCTGGGATCGCTTCATTCTTTAAGCCGCCGGCCGACAATGGCGCGATTGATTTTTTAACGCGCATCAACCTGCGGCAGAACTTGATCAATTTCATTGTTTCGCCGGATGTGACACCAACTGTGCCTGAGGCGACGACCGCCGGCGACATCACTAGCTATCCCGATCTGTCTTTCAAGCGACTGGGTGCCGAAGCATCAAAGGCGATCGACCCGGCGATCAAATTTATTTGGGATGCACCCTTCTTCAACATGGGGGCGGTCATGAGCGACTTGAGCATGGCGGTAAAATATACCGCCGGCGGGAAAACCGTGGTGAGCGCCGGCACGCGCTCGGCTTCCGACATGGCGTTGCCGCGCCGCATGCTTCTCGTCGACAATCAAACCGGCAAAGCGACGATCACGGATTTCGATCAAACCGTTTTCACCGATCCCGGTTCCGGCGACCTGGCGCTTGAAGGATTTTCCCCGGCGGTCGTAAAAACGGACGGACCGACCGCCGCCGCTTCGCGTTTGTTCCTTGGCGTTTCCGCTGATGAGCAAGAACTTTCGGTCTACTGCAGCCAGTCGGCGACCGTGAACGAAGCAAATGACGCGCTCGTTGCCGCCGGCATTGCACCGAACAATATTTTAGAGGCCGACGGCGGCGGCAGCGCGGCTTGCGGTTACAATCTGCCGGGTCAATTCTTCGTCGAGCCGACGCGGACCTTACCGCTCCTTATGGGCGCAAAAAATATCTTGAAGCGCGGCAAAATAACTTCGACGACCGCCAACGTGCGAAGCGGTCCGGGAACCAAATATCCGATCGTCTCCAAACTCGCAAAAGACGATACTGTCACGGCCCTTGGCGAATTGAACGGCTGGTACCGAATTGGCGACGGACAGTGGGTTATTAAAACATTGATCAAATAATATGAAAACTACAATCAAGGACAAATCCGTTTCGCAACTTATTGACGCAAGAATCAAGGAACTGGCTGACTGGCGGGGCAAGACGCTCGCTCGTCTCCGCGCGCTTATTAAGCAAGCTGATCCAAAAGTGACTGAAGAATGGAAATGGGGCATTCCGGTCTGGTCGCATGACGGAATTATTTGCACCGGCGAAACGTACAAAAGCGCGGTGAAACTGACTTTTGCCAAAGGCGCTTCGCTTAAAGACCCAGCAAAGTTATTCAACTCCAGCATGGAAGGTAAGGTCCGCCGCGCCATTGATTTTCACGAGGGTGACCGCATCAATGCCGCCGCCTTTAAAACTCTCATCCGCGCCGCGGCGGCGCTAAACAAATCTGCGGCCAAATAGTTAAATTCCCGAATAACAAAATCCCCGTCTTAGAGATGGGGATTTTGTTGAATCATGTAATACGGGTGGGGTATTTATGGAAGCGACAAAGTGCGGTCGGCGACGGTTTTTTGCGAACAGATGAGGGCGTCCTCGGTTCGAGGGCAGGTTTTTGTGAATTTATTCTTGATCGCTTTGAAATTCAAGATATTTTTAACTTCATCAACCGCGACAAACTGGTAGGTCGTGTCCGGCTCTTCCAGCACCGTCGCGCTTTTCATCGTTGTCAGGTCCAGTGACATGATCGCGCCCAGGTTCGATGCGGGGCCGGGCTGGGAGAACGAGGGAAGCTTTTTTGAATTTCCCAAATAGACCGCTTTGGCAAAATCACCATAGAAGATCGTTTGC
>CAIQCM010000029.1 GCA_903870305.1 uncultured bacterium | reverse complement strand
CGGCGCGGGTGGCAATGCCCATGGCAACGCCCGCGACCGGCGCGGAAAGCGGCACGCCGGCATCCATGAGGGCGAGGGTTGAGCCGCAAGCCGAACCCATCGACGACGAACCGTTCGAGCCGAGCACTTCGGAAACAACACGGATCACATAGGGGAATTTGTCGACCGAGGGGAGAACCGGTTCAATGGCGCGTTCAGCCAAAGCGCCATGGCCGATGTCGCGGCGGCTGGGTCCGCGATTGGGCTTGGTCTCGCCAACCGAATAGCTGGGGAAGTTGTAATGATGCATGTAGCGCTTTTTGAGGTCGGCTTGCTCCATGCCGTCCAATATTTGCGCATCGCCGGGGCCGCCCAAGGTGACCACCGAAAGCACTTGCGTGTCGCCGCGCTGGAAGAGACCCGAGCCATGGGTGCGGGGTAAAAGTCCGACTTCTGAGGAGAGAGTGCGAACCTCGTCAATGGCGCGTCCGTCAACGCGCCGGCTTTTTTCGAGGATGGCGCTGGTCACCGCTTCTTCCAAAACATCTTCAACTTGGCTGTGCGCGATCTTGCGCGCGTCTTCGTCCGCGGCTTTGGCTTCAAGGTCGGCTTCCAAAAGTTCGTGCAACTTTTTCTTCGCCGTCGCGCGTTCTACCTTGTCGGCCTTGGGCGCGGCAAAGAAAAGTTCTTCGATCTTTGGCATGAGGAAGGCGCGGGTCGTCTCGTAGGCGGCCTTTTTGGCGGCGAGCGTTTCCGCGGTTTCCTTGTTCAATTCGTTGACATCGGCTTTGGTTTCGCCGATCTCTTTGCGCATTTTTTCGATAAGCTCGACAACGGCGGCATTGGCTTCCAAACCCAAACGGACCGAAGCGACGGCGTCGTCCTCGGTTATTTCTTTGGTGCCGGCTTCGATCATGATGAGCTTGTCCTTGGTTCCGGCCACGACAACATCCATGTCGCCGGCTTCGCGATTCACCATTGAAGCGTTCAAAACCATTTTGCCGTCGGCGCGCGAAACGCGCGAAGCGCCAATCGGGCCGGCCCACGGGATGCGCGAAATGTGCAGCGCGGCCGAAGCGGCAATGAGGCCCAAAGTGGCCGGGTCGTTCTCTTCGTCGTAGCAAAGACAAGTGACCGTCACCTGAACTTCGTTCTTAAGTTCCCACGGGAAGAGCGGGCGGATCGAGCGGTCGATAAGGCGGCTTGTGAGGACCGCTTCGTCCGACGGCCTGCCCTCGCGCTTTATAAAACGCGAAGATTTGATTTTTCCGGCCGCGTACAAACGTTCCTCAAAATCGACCATGAGCGGAAAAAAGTCGATGCCTTCGCGCCTTCCGCCCAAGACAACGGTTGCGAGCACGACGGTGTCGCCGTAGCGCGCTTCCACCGAAGCGGTGGCTTGTTTGGCAAGGGAGCCGGTGCTCAAAGTGAGCTTGCGCCCGCCCCAATCGAGCGAGTAGTCCTTCTGTGTCATACGTTTTTCTGACCCGCAAACAGCTGACTTCTCCGCCCTTGGCGGGGAGATCATAATGTCTGCGGGCCAATGTTTTCTCCGTCATCCCGGCGAAAGCCGGGATCCACGGCGTTAAGTTTTAAGAACAGAGACCCAAGCGCATCTTAGGTCTCATATCTTAAATCCTAAAAATCAGTGATCGGTTCGCGGTCGGCGGCGCTTGCCGGTTTGCGGCCGCGCGGGGCGGTTCGCGCCGGCGCGCTGGAAGACGACGGGCCGCCGATCAATATCTCGCTCGCCAGCTCGGCGAGGTCGGTGAACGAGTCGGCCGCTTCGACAAGTTTGGTGGCGGTGGTTCCCCGGAAAGCGGCAACTTCTACTTGCCGTCCGTGATACTTGAGGTATTCGACGAGCGGCACAAAGTCGCCGTCGCCCGAAACAATAATGACAACGTCGAGGAGCGGCGCAATGCGGATGGCATCAATCACCAGCCCCACGTCCCAATCGGCTTTCTTGCCGCCGCCCATGAAAATTTGCAAGTCCTTTTCGCGCGTTTCTATTCCGGCGTGCTTAAGCGCGTCGAAGAACGGCTTTTCTTCACCGGTCGCGGTGCGGATGACATAGGCGACCGCGCGCACGAGGCGGCGTTCGGCGACCACTTCTTCGACCAAGCGGCCAAAATTAACTCGCGCGTTAAATAGATCGCGCGCCGAGTGATACATGTTCTGGGTATCGATAAAAATCCCAACGCGCTGTTCGTGATGTTTGATGACTGGCATGTTTTTAAAAAAGAATTAGGAATTAAGAATTAGGAATTAGGATTAGGATAAAGAAGAAAGAAAGCGTATGATCGGCTTCTTAATTCCTATCTCCTAATTCCCGAATAAATTAAAATTTGGTCTTTTCGAGGGTGTCGGTGAGCTTTTTATATCCGGTCGGATCTTCGTGCGAAAGATATTTAAGCAAACGGCGGCGCTCCGAGACCTTCTTAAGAAGTCCGCGGCGCGAGGAGAAATCCTTTTTATGCGACTGCAAGTGGCGGGTAAGTTCGCCGATCTCCGCCGAGAGGATGGCGACTTGCACCTGCGGCGAGCCGGTGTCGGTCGCGTGGGTCTTAAATTTCTCGATTACTTTTTCTTTGGCGTTCTTGTCCATCATATTTCTTTGCGAACGGCCGAGTCGGACCCTGCCGGGGCGCCAACCAAGCCGAACGTCAGGTTGAATAATTATTGATAAAATCTACCATATTGCGCAAATAGTGTCAATTATCGAGAGGTTTTTGGATAAAAAACGCACCCCCAGCCGTTGCCGGGGGTGCTAAGCGAAAGTACTGACTAATGCGACATGGCCAAGGTCGCGAACTTCTGAGCCGCCGCCTTTGACCCTTCGTTCACTGGGCCCGCATAGACCGGGGTGTTAAGCGGATCGTGCCGGGACGAGTCAAAGTACTTGTCCAGGTCGGCGATCACTCTCTCGCCGTTTTCGTCCCACCTCATCGCTTGGAAGTGAAGGTGGGCGCCGCTTTTTTCCACGGCGGTTTTGCCGACGAGGGCGATGGGCTCGCCGCGCTGTACGTGCTGGCCTACTGACACAAGCGCCTTTTTACAGTGCATATATGAGCTGGTAGCCAGCTGATACAGCTTTTTGCTGCCGATGTTATGCTCGATGAGCACATGGAGTCCGGCGGCTTCGCCCGGTCCGGGTTTGCCCTTTTTGTCGAGGTCGTGGTGCCATGCGGCGTATTGAACAACGCCATCGGCTGCGGCCACGATCAAGACATTCTCGTCTGCGGCGATATCATTGCCGCCATGCGCGTGGCCTCCTCGGGGATCGTCCCGGTGACTGCCCATGAGCGACGCGAGGTATCCTTCGCCGATAGCAATAGGATAAGCGGTTGGCGTTCCATCCACGGCGATCGCGGTACGGAGCGTCTTTTCCGGGTGTCCGATCATCGGCATGAAGCCGTTTCGGTTCACCGGTGCCGCTAGTGTCGGCATTGTCATTCCCGCGTTCGAGACGATCACCGGACCGTTGCCTGATCTGGCCGCGGCCAAGATTGTCTCGTGCCGTGCTTGTTTGGCGCGGATGCCTTTGACATATTCCGACGGATTGGCGTAGCTGTTTTCGCCATGATATCGCATGAGTGCAATATCGCTTGACGGCACGATCGTGCCGTTGTTATCCGCGCGCCGGGCGTTGCACAGGTGTCGAACACTCATCTTGAACGCGTCATATAGCATTTCCGGATTCTCGCCCGGTTTGCCGAAGGCCCACTCTCCATTTTTGGTTCTCTTGTGTTGAGTGGGACCAACGGCGGCGGCGCTGGAAACGGCACATCGTTCAGCAGGAAGTCCGGCGCAGTATGTGCTTTCTTGTCCCCAGAGACCGGCGAGCGCTCCTGCCGGGATCGGTTCGGGGCATTCGCCAAGAGCGGCGTAGATGAGCGGCGCCGCGATCGCGACCTTCTGTTGGTTGGCACGATCTCGGTCATCGTCCGTCACCTTCGTCCCGACCACCTTGCCCTTGCGAACAACTTGGCCGGTGGCGATCGGTTTGACGGCGTAGATAGCCGCTGAGATAGCTGCGGTGTCGCCATTAAAAGCGACCGGACTCGGTTGCTCAGATGCGGTTGTTGTTGTCGGCGCGTTCAACGTTGCGCGGCCGGCATACTGGTGCTGGACCGCTCCATAGAAATGATGGAGGATCGCGAGCGCGAGCAAGAAAATGAATACTTCCTTCATGGTGTCTCCTTGCTTTCGCGTCTTGCGAAAGCGAATGTTGTCAATGAAACAGTGCACGAATTGCGCTTGTCCAAATCCCTTCTCGGGCTTTTGAACTGACCAATCTACCACAAAACAGCCGTTTTGTCAAGGGTTTTGGCTCAATTGGGCTGAAATATGGCTAAAATATAGCCCTCGGCGGGCGTCGTACAACCTGCTATCATAGATATATGAAAACAACGGCGCTTATTGTTGATTTCCTCGACCATCTTGAGATCGAGAAGAATCGTTCGCCGCGCACGCGGGCGAACTACGATTTTTATTTAAAGCGCTTTGCCGCCTTTGCCAAAGACCCGGCGCCGAATGATATAACGGGGGAGCTGGTGCGGTCGTATCGTTTACATTTAAATCGTCTCGCCGACGCAAAAGGCGAACCGCTTAAAAAGAACACGCAGAATTATCATCTCATCGCCTTGCGCGCCTTTCTAAAATATTTGGCCAAGCGCGACATCAAGTCGCTGGCTGCGGAAAAAGTAGAATTGGGAAAAATGCCCGAGCGCCAGGTCGAATTTCTCGATGGATCGGATCTTGAACGACTCTTGGCCGCCCCGCTCGGAACGCCGAGCAATGATCCACTCATCGCCCTTCGCGACAAAGCGATTCTTGAGCTGTTGTTCTCGACCGGCTTGCGCGTCTCCGAGTTGTGCGGGCTTAAACGCGACGCCATCAATTTGAAACGCGACGAATTCACCGTGCGCGGTAAGGGCTTGAAATTGCGTGTGGTTTTTCTTTCCGAGCCCGCGCGTGACTCGCTCAAAAGATACCTTGAAAAACGTGCCGACCTTTCGCCGTACCTGCTCGCGCGCCATGACCGCGCCATTGCGCATGGCGCGGTCGACGAAGCGCTAACGCCGCGTTCGGTCCAGCGACTGGTCGCCCATTATGCGCGCGCCGCCGGCATTGCTACTGCCGTGACCCCGCACACCCTGCGCCACTCGTACGCCACCGACTTGTTGCGCAGCGGCGCCGACATCCGCTCGGTGCAATCAATTCTTGGCCACTCGTCAATCACGACCACGCAAATTTACACCCATGTCACCAATCAACACTTGCGGGAGATCCATAAAAAGTTTCACGGGAAATCGATCAAAGACGGGTGAGAATATTCTATCGAGGCGCCGTTCGATACGTTCCGCCCGCAAGCGAGGATTACCTCGTGCTCCTCACCAGTTCCGCAGCGAGGACGGAGCGTATCGAACGGCGCCGGTTTAGACCCAACGGTTGACTTTTTACCAAATTCGACGTAGTTTAAAACAGTTGTCGCGCCGCTCGCGCCCCCATAGTTCAACGGATAGAACGCCAGACTTCTAAGCTGGTTACGGGAGTTCGATTCTCTCTGGGGGCATAGGCGACTTGACAAAAAAGCCGAAGTATGGTATTTTAATACATCGTGAATCAATTGATTTAAGCAGTGCGAAAAGACGTTTTACACGATGAAACGATTGAACCGGAAGCATTAAGTAATTTTACCGGCTTTTAACGGAACAAAAGAACACTGCTAAAAAAGAACCCCCGAGGGGGTTCTTTTTGTTATTTTTCCAGCTCGGCCATGAGCGCGTAGTGGTCGGAGATCGTCACTTTTCCGGACGGCACCTCCACGCACGGCTCGGACAAAACGATCTGCGCATTTTTTACTTTGGTCGGGCGGTTTTCACTGTCGTGGAAAAGAATATGGTCCATCCGCTGGGCCGAAGTTAGTCGGTGCGGACCGTGCGCGTTTAGCTCGTTTTTCGGATCCCATGTCGGCGCGCTCGCCTCGCCATGGCAGGCGGCCCAAACATCCGTGTATCCGCGCGACAACAGTTCGCGATAATTTTCAGGCAGGACTTTGGGTCCGGCGTTAAAGTCCCCGACCGCCAAACGCATCATTCCGCGATCACGATCCAGCGTATCAAATATTTGTCGATATTGTCGGTTCCGCGCGCGGCTGGTGAAAGATCTTTCGGGATGATGGAGCGCGCCGCCGGAAGTGCAATGAGTATTGGCGATGCGCAACGGTCCAAACGCGCCTGCGTCGACGGTCGCGACGATCATGCCCTTGTCAACAAAGATCCGCTCATCGAGCGGTATGTTGTTGAACAGGATATATTCAACATTCATGAGAGGAAATTTTGAAAAAAGCATGAGCGCCGCGCCGAGCGGGCGAAAGGGTCTCGTCGGGGAAAATTCGCAATAAGGATAGACGGCGGCCAGCTCGCGTATGAGTCGCGCCTGCTGGTCGCGGCCATAGATCTCTTGAAGGGCGATAATGTCCGCGCCCGACGCCAAAAGCGCCGGTGCCAAACATGCGTACCGTTCATCGACGTACGGAGCCGGTTCGACCAAGGTAAGTCCGAAAAATTTGACCCGCAAAAGTCCGACGTTATAAGTTAGTATTTTCAGCATAAATCCTGTTTTTATCTTACTCCATCTGTTGTTATTTAAAAAATCAAACTGTTTTCCCGTACCCGCGTCCTGTTTATGTTAAGATGAATACATGAATACCGCCAGACAAGTCATAAGACAACTGCAAGCCGTCTCATCGGCGCAAAGGGCAAAAAATCTTTCTTGGTTTTTTAAGACCGGCCCCGGGGAGTACGGCGAGGGTGATGTGTTTCTGGGCGTCACCGTTCCGCAAATACGCACGATCGTCAAAGATCATCTCGACATCGGCCTTGGCGAGATCAAAGATCTGCTTGCGTCAAAATATCACGAAGTTCGCTTGGCCGGCGCGCTGTGCCTCGTCGAAATGGCGCGAACGGCGGACATTCAAACGCGAAAAAAGATATTTGAAACATATTTAAAACATCGTCACCGCATTAATAACTGGGACATTGTCGATCTTTCGGCGCCGATGGTCGTTGGCGAGTATCTGCTCCGCGCGCCGCGCGCGAAAACGGTTCTTAAAAAACTATCGCAGGAAAAAAGCATGTGGTCGCG